>JAKFYM010000066.1 GCA_021730855.1 Bdellovibrionales bacterium | reverse complement strand
CAGGAAAAATAGCTATTTACTTAGCCAAAGTCCTTTTAGCTAACATAGTTCCTAGAGCAAGCGTTGTGCCAAGTCTAAGTGAGTGCCCCTTGTGAAAGCAAAGGGCGGGGATAGTCTTCTTACCTATTGATATCATAGCCTAATCTTCGTTCTATGAGTCGGGGCCTTTGTGACGCTTTGCGCATTTGTTTGGTTCCAAAATGGGCGTGTAGTTCCAAATTAAATCTAGGGAGGCTGATGGCAGTTTCGTTTTGGAACTAAGCGGCAGATTTTTTACAGGAATCCGTGGAAAAGAAGGAATAAGTCCCTGATTTTATAAAATAAACAAAAATGCCGAAACGTAGGGCATGCGGCCTTTGCTTTTCAGTCTGCTTCTTTTTTGCCTTTTTCAGGAGAGCTTTGCCGCGAACCAGAGACCGCCTCGAGGCGGCCGCCGGCCGATTCCTCCGCTCGCGCCCCGCTGTCTAACGGACTACCAAAAACTGGCGCCACGGGAAGACCGGCGAGTCTATGACCAGCGCGATTTTTTGTTTCGGCACCATGCCCAATTTGCGGCGATTTCCACGCAAGACAATATGGCTTTTCTGCAGCTAGCGGCGCGGGCCAATCGCGGGGAAGCCACGCCGGCGAAGCTCTTTGCGTATTTTGAGAACGCCGTGCTCAAGGAGCTGAATGAAAGAGTGGTGCTCGATAAGGATTTGGTGACGGCGCTCACGAACCTGCATAAGGATTTAGTCTGGGATTTGATTAGCCGCGATCCTGTGCTGAAGGATATGGTGGTGGGCAAGTACTATGATTTTAAAAGCCTACAGTTTGCCTTTTCCCAAAACACGCCCGAGCTGAGGCGCCGGCTGGCCACTGTGCTCGAGACGGCAAACTCTCGCTACGCTGAATACGTGCAAAAGTTGGTCGAGAGCAACGGCTGGCAGGAGCGAACGCGCGGCCTCACGAGCGACCTTCGTTCCTGGTACCACGGAGCCATTTCTCAAAATCCTTATGAGGCCGCCGTGAACGCGCGGTTTTCGCGCACCCAAACGGGTCCGGCGGTGCTGCGCACGGATGCCGAAGCGGCCGCTTGGCGGGCCCAGGCAGTGCGTGCCACCACGCTTTTGCGTCCTTGGGTGCAAGGTCGGTTTGCCGGCGTGCCGGGCTTTTTGACAGAGGGAACTCTCTCGGCCGAGCTGATCGAAACGATTTTAAAGGTTGAGCCTCTATCCAATACCAATGAAGCGTATTTACAGGCGGTGGTGGAATCGATTCGCGATCGATTCCAGGTGGAAATCACGCATCGCGAGGCCAATGGCTTGCGTAATTATCTGAACTACGCCAATCGTCTTTCGCCCCCGCTCTACATCCCTGAGCGTGTGGTGATCAGTATGGATCGTCCCGCAGCGGCGGTGGTTTCTATGGATTTTCGTGGGCAAAATGCCCGGAACATCGAGGAAACCTTGAAGGCCCTGGCGCGCACCGAGAAGGGCACCGAGGCCGAGCGAAGGCTAGCTGTGCTCGAAGGGGAGGCGCGGGCCACGGCGGCGCTCGAGGCCGACCGCGCCGCTTTCCGCGAGACCATGCAAGCGATCTATCCAGGCGTGGAGGTGCACTTTACCGGAGACGATGGCATGGTTTTTCTTTCTGAGCTTCCTAGTCCAGAAATAGAGGCAAGGATTCTGCGCGAGTGGACCAATCGCGCCGGAGCCAAGGGCCGGCCCACCATCGAGCACTTTGAGGTTGGAGACCTTCGCGTGGCTGTGGAGGAGCGCTCTCCCTTGGTGCAAGAGGCTGAGAAAATAGAAAAGACCCTGCGGAAGAATCTGATCAAGAGCGTGCCTCGCGCCCTGCTCAATCGAATTTTGCTCCAGCCCACCTTGGTCCCAAGGGCGGGGCGTGGACCTCAGGTGATTGTGCGGATTCGCGGTGAGCCCGGAGTGGTGGTGCCGGATTCTGTGCGGGAGACCATTGTAAAATTATTGCAGGAAAACGGCTATCTAGACGCGCAAGTGGAAGTGCTGCCTTAGGCTGAGCTTAGGTTTCGCTGTGAAAATCTCGCTTCACCTGATGCTTTAAGTTTTGCCGGGTAAGGGCAAGATCCACCAGGCGCGAAAGCAATTCGGCATAGGGCACACCGGAGGCTTCCATCATTTTGGGGTACATGCTGATGGAGGTGAAGCCGGGGATGGTGTTGACCTCGTTAAAAAAGAAGCTGCCGCTTTTACGGTCGAGGAAAAAATCCACCCTGGCCATCCCGCTCAGTTCGAGCACCGAAAAGATCTGAGTGGCCAATTCCTGCACGCGTTTCATCTCCGCCGGAGAAATTTTTGCGGGCAAGTCCACTCTGGCCCCATCGGCGTCGAGGTATTTGGCTTCGTAGGAATAAAATTCGTGTTTCCCCGCAGCCTGGATTTCCGAGGCCACGCTCGCCATGGGGGCGGCGTCGAGGCGCTCCAGCACGGCCACTTCAATTTCCCTTGCGTCCACAGCGGCTTCCACGAGCACCTTCAAGTCATACTGGAAGGCATCGCGTAAGGCGGGGAGGAAATCTTCCCAGCGTTTCACCTTGTGCACGCCCACGCTGGATCCCATATTGGCGGGTTTCACGAAGAGCGGGAGCCCGAGCCGGCGCGCCTCCGATTCCACCTCGGCCGCTTCTTGTTCGAAATTTCGCTTGAGCACGGAGAGGTAGGGGACAATCGGAATACCCGCGGCTTGCGCCAAGCGCTTGGCCACGTCCTTGTCCATGCCGATAGCTGAGCCTAAAACTCCGGATCCCACATAGGCCACATCGGCCAGCTCGAGCATGCCCTGGATGCTGCCGTCCTCGCAGAGGGGGCCGTGCATGACGGGGAAAAACACATCAATGTCTTTGAGGCTGCTGCCTTGGCCGTGTAGGGGCTCGAGGGCGGCTTTTCCGTTCGCCTGTGAGCTCAGACGCATCTCCGGGGCGTTCTGAAAAATCGGCAGGGCCTTCGCCTGGCTCGCTTCGATCAGCTTGAGGTCGTTCCACTGCCACTTTCCTTGTTTATCGATGCTGATCGGGATTACCTCGAAACGGCTGCGATCTAAGTGGTGGATGACCGAGGCGGCAGATTGAAGGGAGACTTCATGCTCCCCGCTTTTGCCTCCGTAGACGACGGCTACACGGATTTTCTTCTTCATAATCATAAAGATACCATCGCTCGAGGGACCTGCCATCGACAAATTTGCCAGAATTGGCAGAGGAACGTACAATAGATCTTGATGACGATCAGGAGGAAAGTCTTCACGAGCCAAAAGATTTCGGTTTTCTTCGGAGAGAAGGAATACCGAATCCAAGCCCTTGTCTCGTCTTTCGGAGCCAAATACGTTTTTCAGGACGATGAGCTCGCCGACGAAGCCAAAGGCCTGCTCGGCCAAGAAGTCCAAGTCACGTACAAAAACATTCCCGCCCGCTGCCGCATCGTGCGCGAGCGAAGCTCCGCCGGCACTCTCTACAATTTACGTTTTATTCAGCCCAGCCAATTGCTCCTGCGCCAGATCGAACGCGATGTGCGCGAAAGCGGCCTACCCTCGCCCTGGCTGCGTGCGCTCCCACGCCTCACCACGGAGAGCAAGCACTTGCCTGCTCCCGCCCTGGCGGTGCTCTATCACCGGGGGGAGACGCTTTTCCTCAATGTGAAAAACTTCACCGTGGGCGGATTGCTGCTGGAGTTTATTGGGCCGCAGCTTTTGGACGTGGAGCTAGGGGAGCAATTTGAGTTCGATCTCGTGACCAATTTCGGCGACAAAATTGCCGACATGACGGCCGTGGTTTCTAATCTATCGCTCGAAATCAACGAAGAGGCAGGGCAGCTGAGCCAGGTCTATTTCGGGGTAAAGTTTTTGCCCATGAGTTTGCTGGCCAAAACAAAATACCGCGCCCTGATTCGGGAGCACTGTTTGGGCCTGCAGGTGTTGCCGCCCGAGGGCCTTAGGCCTTAGCTTCTTTCCAGTATTCGTCCATCTCGGCCAAGCTCATCTCTTTCCATTCACGTCCGTCTTCCGCGGCCCGCTTTTCCACATGCCGGAAGCGTTTTTCAAATCTTTGCAGCATCGTGCGCAGCGCTTCTTCCGGGTTTAGGTGCAGGAAAAAAGCCACATTCGAGAGAGTGAAAAAAAGATCGCCGAGCTCGCTCTCGAGCCGTGCGCGGAGTTCGGGGGCGATTTCTGGCGTGGTGGAGCGGTTCAGGGAAGCCGGAGGCCCCGCTTTTTGCAGCTCCTCGAGAAACTCGCCCAGCTCTTCATGCACCTTGGCGATGGGCTCTTCCAGATTTTCCCACTGGAAGCCTTTTTGCGAAACCCGCTCGATCACCTTGAGGCTGCGGAAGAGGGCGGGCAACTCCCGGGGAATGCCATCTAGTGCGGAGATGCGTTTTTTTCGTTCTTCCCATTGCACTACCACTTCCTGAGGAGAAGAAGCACGGGCCGCGGTGCCGAACACATGCGGGTGGCGCAGGGTGAGTTTGTCGGCGAGTTTTCCGGCTAGGCTTTGGATGTCGAAGGTGCCCGCGTCTTCGGCAATCTGCGCGTGCAGGAGCACTTGGAGGAGAAGGTCGCCGAGCTCTTCTTCGAAATGGCTTTTGTCGCCGAGGTCTAGGGCTTCGAGCACTTCATAGGTTTCTTCCAGCAGGTACCGCCTCAAGCTCTCATGGGTTTGCGCGCGATCCCAAGGGCAGCCATTTTCTGCGCGGAGGGCGCGCACCACTTCCACGGCCCTGGTGAGCCCATCAGAGCCTGGCATCTTGGCCTTTCGGGATATGCATGGTCTGGGTGGGGAAGGCGAACTCAATCTCTTCCCGGCGGAAGGCTTCGATCAAAGCCACGAGAATCTTGTGATGACGGTCTATATAAAAATTATAGTCGCTGCTATTGAGCCAGTAGACCACTTCGTAGTCGAGGGAAGAGGCGGCCAGCAAATTCAGGTGGCAGCGGTCAAAGCGGGTGCCTTCGGTGGCGGAAATGGATTCCTTCACGATTTCCCGGATTCGATGGAGTTTTGCTGCCGGAGTGTCGTAGGTGACGCCAAAGGTGAAGACCACGCGTCTATCCTGCATGCGCTTGAAGTTGCGGATGCGGCTCTGCAGGAGATCAGAATTGGAGAACACTAACTGCTCTCCCGAAACGCTTTTCACACGCGTGGTTTTGAGGCCGATATGCTCCACGGTACCGGTTTCGTTCCCCACCGCGATCGCATCGCCGATCACGAAGGGTTTGTCGAATACGATCAAGAGGGAGGCAAAAACATCGCCCAGGAT
>JAKFYM010000351.1 GCA_021730855.1 Bdellovibrionales bacterium | reverse complement strand
GGATGGAAGGGGCAACCTGGGGGCACGTTGATCGGGCTGGGCACATCGCCCTGGAGCAGGATCCGGCGCGGGCGGCCCTTGGGGTCCGGCATCGGGATGGCTGAAAATAGGGCCTTGGTGTAGGGGTGCTTAGGGTCGCGGTAGAGATCCGCCGCGTGGGCGATCTCTACCACCTTGCCTAAGTACATCACCGCCACGCGTGTGGAGATATGCTCGACCACTTTTAAATCGTGGGCGATGAAAAGATAGGTGAGCTTGAGCTCTTGCTGCAGGTCCTGCAGCAAATTGATAATCTGCGCCTGGATCGACACATCTAGGGCTGAAACGGGCTCGTCACAGACAATGAACTCCGGCTCCACGGCGAGGGCCCGCGCAATGCAGATCCGCTGGCGCTGGCCACCGGAGAATTCATGCGGGTAGCGATTCACCGCCTCCGCCCGCAGGCCGCAAAGGTCCAATAGCTTCAACACCCGCTTGGTCACGTCTGCGCCCTTCGCGAGGCCATGGATGCGGATCGGCTCAGAGATGATCGAGCCCACCGTCATGCGAGGGTTGAGGGAAGCAAAAGGATCCTGGAAAATGATCTGCATCTTCCGGCGCAGGCGACGCAGCTCCGTTTGGTTCAGGCCCAAAACGTCCCTTCCCTCAAAATGCACATTCCCACTCGTGGGCTCGATCAGGCGAAGGATGCAGCGGCCGAGGGTGGACTTTCCACAGCCCGACTCTCCCACCAATCCCAAGGTCTCCCCTTTTTTTATCGCAAAACTCACGCCCTGGATGGCCTTCACGCTGGCCACTTCCCGGCCAAAAATCCCCCCCTTGATGGGAAAGCGTTTTACGAGATCGTTGACGACTAACAATCCGTCGTTCGGGCTTAAGGCAGCCATTACGAGCTCCTCTCCAAATTTTCAAGGTAGGGGAAATAACAGGCAGCACTATGGCCCGTTCCCACTGGCTCCAAAGGCGGCTCGGCCACGGCACAACGGTCCTGGCGTTTTTTGCAGCGATCCTGGAAGCGACAGCCTTTGGGCAAATCCAACAAACTCGGCACGAGTCCCGGAATCGTTTCCAAACGAGTTCTTTTAACGACGCTATCATGCGAAGGAATCGAATTGAGCAATCCCTTCGTATAAGGATGGGCGGGGCGATAAAAAATATCCTCCGCTGTGCCCTGCTCCACCACTCGGCCGGCATACATCACCACCACATGGTCACAGGTCTCGGCCACTACGCCCAAATCGTGAGTGATCAGCACCACGGCCATTTGGAGTTTTTCCCGTAAGCCTTTGATGAGCTCCAAGATCTGCGCCTGGATGGTCACGTCTAGGGCGGTGGTAGGTTCATCTGCGATCAACACAGCAGGATTGCAGGAAAGCGCCATCGCGATCATCACGCGCTGGCGCATTCCGCCAGAAAGCTGGTGGGGATAATCGTCAATCCGGCTTTCCGGAGCGGGAATGCCCACGAGCTTCAGCATCTCGATCGCTTTCACGCGCGCTTCCTTCTTCGAAACCTTCTGGTGCAGCACAATGGCTTCCATGATCTGGTTCCCGACGGTGAACACAGGATTCAGGCTCGTCATCGGCTCCTGGAAGATCATCGAGATGTCGTTGCCGCGGATCTTACGCATTTCATTCGCGGGAAGGTTGACTAGATTTTTTCCATTGAACAGGATTTCCCCGCCAATGATCTTGCCTGGGGGATTGGGAATCAGTCCCATGATCGAAAGCGAGGTCACAGACTTTCCGCAGCCCGACTCCCCCACGATGCCAATCGTCTTTCCAGGCAGAACCGAGAAGCTCACGTCGTCGACGGCGATCAGTTCGCCCTCATCGGTGCGAAAGGCCGTGCGCAGATTTTTCACTTCCAATACTGGTGTCATGCAAACTCCCGGCGCTCTAGTGTTTCAACTTCGGATCTAGGGCGTCTCGCAAAGCATCCCCCAAAATATTCAGCGCCAAAACCACGATCAGCATCGCCACGGTGGCAGAACCAAGCTGCCACCAAACGCCACGAGCCAATTCTAGTTTGGCTTCGTCGATCATCGTACCCCAGCTGGGAATTCCCTGCACCCCTAAGCCAAGATAGCTCAAGATTACTTCGGTTTTGATCGCGCTCACGAAAAGAAAGGAAAAGTTAATGATGATCAAATGGAAAACATTCGGCAGGATATGAATAAAAATCCGGCGTCCATTTCCCGCTCCGAGCGAGCGGGCCGCCTGCACGTATTCCCTTTCCTTGTGTTTTAGAAATTCCCCACGGATCAAGCGGCAGGTGCCCACCCAGAGGGAAACGCCCAAAGCCACGTTGATCGAAAACATTCCCTTGCCCAAAAGCAAAGCCATCGAAAGCAAAAGCATGATGCCGGGAATATTAGAAATCGTCGTATAAAACCAAGTGATGATGTCATCCACCCAGCCACCGAAATATCCCGCCAAGGCTCCAAGCACCATCCCGATGGGCACGGCGATGCAGCCCGAAATCAAGCCCACCGTCATCGACACATAGGCCCCATAAATGGTTTTCATCAAAACAGAGCGGCCGAAAATATCCGTGCCAAACCACAGCTTCCAGTGCGCTAGGCTAGGAGGCTCATAGTCCTTCCCTACGGTTTGTCCCCAATCGGCAGCCACAAGCCCCAAACGCACCGCCACCGCCAGCAAGGCATAAAAGGTCACGATATAGAGACAAAACATGGCCCAACGGTCTTTTTTGAGGCGCTTCCAGGCATCCTGCCAAAGGGATCGGCCCTTGGGCGCCTGCCTCACCACGGCTTCCACTGTTGTCGTAGCGGTACTCATCGCTTCTTCCTCACCGTAGGGTAATCCGCGGATCTACCACAGAGTAGAGCACATCCGTGAACAAGTTAAACACCATATACATCATCGAAAGGGTCATCACCTGGGCCTTGATCATCGGGAAGTCCGAGGTGTTGAACGCATCCACAATCTGGGAGCCCATGCCGGGAATGCCAAAAAAATTCTCAATCAAGAGCCCTCCCACGATCAGGAACGGGATCTCGAGCACCACCGAAGTGATGATGGGAATCATCGCGTTCTTCAGCACGTGACGGAACATCACCACTCGCTCCGTGAGGCCTTTGGCGCGGGCCGTGCGGATATAGTCCTGGCTGATCTCGTCAAGCATCACCGTGCGATAGAAGCGCAGCTCGCCTCCGATCGACAAAATGATCATGATGATCACGGGCAGAGCCAGGTAGGCAAAAATATCCGGAACCGAGGCCACATACCCCGAAATCGGAAACCAACCCATTTTATAGGAAAGAAAATATTGGCCAAAAAGAATGTAGGCCAAGGAAGGAACGGAAATCAGCAGCACACAGAAGGCCACCGACACTTTGTCAAACAAGCTGCCACGCCAAAAAGCCACGACCAGAGCCAGGGAAATCGCAATCAGATTGGATAGGAGAAAGGCCGGAAAGGTTACGGTGAAAGAAACAGGAGCTGCACGCCAGATCATCGACATCACGTCCTGCTTCGTCGAATAGGAGCGCCCATAATCGAAGGTGACGATCTGTTTTAGGTAATTGACGAACTGCAGGGGCTTGGAGCGGTCTAGCCCAAGCTCGGCCCGCAACTCCCGCAAAGTCTGCTCGTTGGCGTGTTTCCCCGCCATCTGCAGCACCGGATCGCCGCCCACCACGTTAAAAAGAATGAAGGTCACCAAGGCGATCCCGAACAGAATCGGGACCATATAGATCACGCGGCGAACGACGTAATTAAACATCTTAGTTTCCGAACTTTTTCTTCGCTTCTTGGTCGATACGCAAATACTTCGAACGGTTGATCATGAATTCATCGTATTTGTTGTTCCTGATCCAAGACTGACGCAAACCCACAGCCAATCGATGCACCCCAAAAATCACCGGAGTGTCTTCGGCCAAAGTGCGAGCAAGCTGCTTATACATCTCGGTGCGCTGCGGACTATCTTGCAGGATGCGCGCCCGCTCAAAGAGGCGATCGTACTCTTTGTTCTTATAGTAGGAGCTATTCATGCCGCCTGGCTGGGCATTAGGCCCGTAAAAAAGCTGCAGAAAATTCTCGGCGTCGGGATAATCGGCGCTCCAAGCAATGCCCCAAAGCTGCGCCTGGCGCTTTTGGATCCGCTCTAGAAAGGAAGGCCAGGTGCTAGAAACCACTTTCATCTTGAGGCCGATTTTATCCAACTGCTTGGCGGCATAGTCGGCCATCTGGCGGCTCGTGGCATCAGCAATCGTGTCGTAAGGAATTTCTGGAAATCCCTTCCCGCCTGGATAGCCTGCGTCCGCCAAAAGCTTGCGGGCTTTTTCTAGATCGCCCGTGCGGTATTGGTTTTTGAAACTAGGGTCATAGCCATTCACATTGGGCGGAATCGGAGTCTGCGCCGAGGTGGCCATGCCATTGTAGAAAATTTGGATGAGCTCTTTGTCGTCCATCGCCAAAGCAATGGCCTGGCGCACTCGCTTATCCTTAAACTGGGGCACCTCACTCGATTCCAAATTGAAAGCGGTATAGGTGAAGTCCATCGCCACAGCCGTGCTCATGGCGATGCCCTTTTTCTTCAGTTCATCTGTGAGGTCAATATTATCCAAGTTCAGCGGCTTAGCGGCATCGATCGTCTTCACGGCCTGCTTAAAGCTGTCCTTGGGAATTCCCGAGGTGTCGATATCTCCACTCATGAAATGCAACCAACGCGGCTGCTCCTCCACAATCACCCGCACATTGATCCCATCCACTAGAGGTAGGCGCTTGCCGGCATCATCCAGAAGGCCTTGCTCCTTATCGCCAGGACCACCTTCGGAAGGATACAAAACTTCGCGGTAATTCGGATTTTTCTTGTACACCATCAATTCATTAGGACGGTACGTCTCTTGGACGAAGGGGCCAGTGCCTACGGCATGATTGATGAACTCTGCGCCGTACTTTTCCACCACTTCCCGCGCCACTACCACGCCATAGGGCATAGCCAGAGCAAATAAGAATTGTGGGTACGGCTGCTTGAGTTCGATCTGCAGGGTGTAGTCATCAATGGCCTTCAGGCCTGCCACTTCCTCGTCGTAGTTCGCTTTGCTCTCTTTGTCTTTTACGTACTTTTCGCGCCATTCATCGAGCCCCTTAACGCGATTTTCCAAAAGCCACCAACCCGTGGCTAACACGCGAGGATCCGCCAAACGCTTGAGACTGTATTCAAAATCCTTCGCCTTTACCTCGCGGCCTTTGCCATTTGGAAAAGCGGCGTCGTCATGAAACAACACGCCCTTGCGCACCTTGAAAGTATAGACAAGGCCGTTC
>JAKFYM010000202.1 GCA_021730855.1 Bdellovibrionales bacterium | reverse complement strand
ACTGTTCCGGCACGCTCTCATCGGCCGCGAAGGGGAGGGGGCAGGGAGTATCCCAGCAGTTGTCATAGGGCTCTTCGAGATACTCCACCATGGGCGCGAGGCCGGCTTGATCCAAATCGTGGCAAAGGCTTTCGGTTTCTTTGGCGGTGAGCGAGCGATTGCCGTCCAAGCGGAATCGGATTTTTTCTTCCCGAACGCCTTTCAAAGCCTCCACGAGGGCGCGCCTATTTTCCGGACACACCTTCACCTTCAGGGTGCGATAGCCTTCGCGCAAAGCCTTGGTGAGGCGGCTGGAAAAATTTTCGTCCCAGGGAAGGAGGGCATTGCTCTCGACGGGATGAAAGTCCTTCGTCTCTAGCTGCAGCGCTTGCCAGGCAAAACGCAGAGCGGGCGGAGCTTCCGGCCAATCGGTGGCGAGCGAGCGCTGGCGCAGGAAATCTAGCACTTCTTCTATCGTGTCTGTGGAGTGGCCCGGCAGGGGCGAAGCTTCGGAAAAACGCTCGCCCCTTTGGAGCAACACCCCTTCTCTTTCCCGGATTTCCCTTTGGCCGTAACGAAAGGGCTGGGCAAGAGGGCGGCGAAAGCGGGCGTAGGATAGCTTCACGGCCTTAGCACCAGCACCAGGGTGGCGAGTGAACCAAAGACCAGCTGAAGCAAGGCCGTGCGGGCCAGAAGGGGATTGAAATGGCGACGGTCCTCGATGGCGAAGCAGGTTCGGGCATTGAGGAGTGCCAGGGGCAGAGAGAGCATTGGTAAATAAAAATAATTGCTATTTCCGCGCGCTAGGGCGAGCCAGCAGAGGTAGGGGAGAAAAAGCAAGAGGGAATAGTAGACGCGGGAGGCGTGGTCGCCCAGGCGCACCGAGAGGGTTTTTTTTCCGGCCTTGGTGTCGGTAGGGATGTCGCGCAGGTTGTTCACCGCGATGAGAGCCATGCCGTGAAAGCCCGTGGCCAGAGCCAGCCACCAAGCTTCGGGAGGGATGGTATGGGTGTGGGCGAAGACAGTGCCGAGCACGGCCACGAGACCAAAAAAAATCAGCACAAAGATATCCCCTAAGCCCAGGTAGGCGAGCGGAAAGGGGCCGGCCGTATAGGCCACGGCAAAGAGGATCGAGACCAAGCCAATGGCCAGCATCCAGGGGCCAGCACTCCAGACCAAAAAGATTCCGGCGCAAAGAGCGAGCCCGAAGGAGAGAGCCGCTCCCAGATAAAGGGAGCGTGGACGAAGAGCGCCAGTGGCCGCCATGCGTGCCGGGCCGAGACGTTCCGTGGTGTCGGCGCCGCGCTCGAAGTCGGCGGCGTCGTTCACGTAATTGGTTCCCACCTGGATGGCGAGCGCACCTAAGAGGGCACTCAAGAAGACAAGAAAATCAAAGCTGCCCGTGCGAAAGGCGAGGGCCGATCCCAGGACAACGGGGATCACTCCTGCCACTAAAGTTTTCGGTCGTGCCGCGCTTATCCAGGGGCTCATGGAACCCGAGTGAATTTATCGAAGTCGGGACGGCGTTTTTCGATATAGGCCTTTTTCCCTTCCTGGGCTTCTTCCGACATATAATAAAGCAGGGTGGCGTTGCCGGCGAGTTCTTGGATTCCGGCTTGTCCGTCTAAATCCGCATTAAACGCAGATTTCAAACAGCGCAAGGCTAGCGGGCTGTGCTCGAGCATTTTGCGGCACCAAGCCACGGTCTCGCGCTCGAGGTCGGCAAGGGGTACCACGGTGTTGACGAGGCCCATGTCGAGGGCTTCCTGGGCATTGTATTGCCGGCAGAGATACCAGATCTCGCGCGCCTTCTTTTGGCCAATGATGCTGGCCAGATAACTTGCGCCAAAGCCGCCATCGAAACTGCCCACTTTCGGGCCGGTCTGGCCAAAGCGCGCATTGTCGGCCGCGATTGTGAGATCGCACACCACATGCAGCACATGCCCTCCGCCCACGGCATAACCAGCCACCATGGCCACCACGGGCTTGGGCAGGGAGCGGATTTGTTTTTGCACATCGAGGATATTCAGGCGCGGCACGCCATCGAAACCCACATAGCCTTTTTCCCCGCGCACGCGCTGGTCGCCTCCGGAGCAGAAAGCATCAGGACCTTCTCCGGTGAGAATGATCACGCCCACTTTCGGATCTTCGCGCGCATCGTTGAAGCAACGAATGAGCTCGTTCACGGTCTGCGGGCGGAAGGCATTGCGGACTTCCGGGCGGTTGATCGTGATCTTGGCGATCCCTTCCGGGGATTTTTCGTAGCGTAGGTCCTGAAAGTCGGAGGCGTTCGTCCACTGGATATCGGCGGGGAGAATTTTCATTTATTTTCCTTTCAGTCGGCTCAGTCAGCAAAAAACTTTTGTAACCGCTCCGCAAGAGCGATCGGGGCTTCCAGGGGCAAGGTATGTCCCGCCCGAGGAAGGATGGCCACGGCCAAGCCCGGCCGCGGCCGGAGACTGTCGGCTAGCTTTTTATACTTTTTATCCAGATCGCCCGCTAAGTAAAGCACGGAGACGCCTTCCTGAATCACTTCTTCAAGCAGGGGCCGAAGATCTCCATGCTGAGCCGGGCTAAGCGTGACCAGCTGGTTCGTTAAGCGGTTGATATTGATTGCTTTTCTTTCTCGCAGCCAGGCCTCTCGCGTGGCCAGCGGCAGCGCGTGGAAGCTCGCAAAAAGTTCCTGCGCATACCACTCCTGCCAGAAGCGCTCGCGGTCGGAAGTGGCGAGCGTGGCCCAGCTCTCGTCGATCTTCTGGCGTTCTTGGCGGCCCGCAAGTTCGCCAAGCCCGCTCGAGAGCAGGGCCAATTTTTTCACCCGCAGGCCGCGAGCCAGCAACTCTTTGCTGAGTAGCAGAGCCAGGCGGCCCCCAAGCGAATAGCCGCAGAGGCCTATGGTGCTAGCCTGAGCGGAGATGGTGTCGGCAAGGCTCTCCACGCAGGCGGTAAGTGAAGGGAGCTCGGGAATTTCTAGGCGCTGCCCCGGAAGATTTGGGCCCCAATCGTGTGAGCCGCCCCCCATGCCATGCAGAAGAAAAACTTGCATCAGAAAGCGCGAAATCCCTGGCGCACCTGGAGATTCGGCGCGGGGGCAAATAGCACCTCAATCACGCGCACGCCTTTTTCGGCGCTTGTGGGCAGGTCGGCAAAATCCTTTTGGTCGCGCACGATGGTATAGGGCAGGCGAAAGGCTTTGGCGATGGCGGAAAGGTCGAAATCCTGGGGTGTGGTAAACCATTCTTGATTACCACCGGAATGGGCCGTGCCCACCAAACGGAAGATCTCACCGCCCTTATTGTTCAGCACCCAGAGGGTGAGCTGGATCTTCTCGCGCAGGGCAGAGAGCAGGGAAAAAGAAGAAAGGTCGTGGAGGGTGGAAAGATCGCCGATCACTGCGTGGGTTTCCCGGCCATGGGCGAGGGCCACCCCCGCCGCGGTAGCGAGCAGGCCATCAATTCCACTCAGGCCCCGATTGGAGAAGATGCGCTCCGGCCGGCCTGCACCCGGGACCACCGAATTGAAATCGCGGATCGGCATGCTGTTGCCCAAGAAGAGCGCCGCTTCTTTTTCCAGCCTAGCTGCAAGTAGCCTGTGAAAGTGCCATTCTGTAAAATCCTGGCTGCTCTGAAGATGCTCTGCCAAGCGGCGCTCCACGCTAGCTTCCAATTCGCTCAACGCCTGTTTCCAGCCTGCGTCTCCCCGAATCCGCCGCTCGAGCCCGAGGGTGCGTAGCCATGTTTCCGCTCCCCCTTGGATAAATAGGCTGGGAGCGAGGGTGGGTTCCCGCGCTTCACCCCATTCTTCGAACACCACTTGAGGAATGGCGGCGTGGGCGAGCAACTGGCCCAAGGCTTTTCCCGTCACAGGCGCGCCAAGGCGCAGGACTAAGTCCGGCGCGAGCACCTTGCCTTCGGCCATGGCCGTGAACAAAGCCTCCGTGCGCACTAAGGCTTGTGGGAAGCCTGAGGCGGCCTCGCTCAGCACGGGAATATTCGTGCGCGCCAAAAAGGAGCTGAGGTGTTCTTTTCTTTCCGCGCCCAAGGATTCGGGGCCGAGCACCAACAAGGGGCGGGCCGCCGCGGCTAGCATCTCTTCTACGGCCTCGAGCTGATCGAGCCTAGGCCCCGAGGCGGAAGGCAGGAATTTCCAAAGTTTGGGGGCGCGGTTTTCTTTTTCCACGGCCTCGCAGCCAGCGGCAGAGGGCAGAAAAGGCTCGCGGAAGCGAAGATTCAAGTGCACAGGGCCGGGCTGTGGTTGCAGGGCTGCGGCCACAGCCCGGCCCACAGTGAAATGCACATGCTCGAGGGCTTGGGAGCCCGCTTCGCTTCCCAGGACTTCGGCAAAAAATCGCACATGGGAACCAAAGATTTTGTTCTGGTCCATGCATTGGTTGGCACCGGTGCCCACGAGCTCGAAGGGACGATCTGCACTGAGTACCACCAGCGGCACATGGGCATGCGAGGCTTCGAGCACGGCCGGAAAAAAATTTGCCACGGCGGTTCCCGAAGTGCAAAGCACAGCGGCCGGCGTGCGCTCCGCTTTAGCCCAACCCAGGGCCAAGAAAGCTCCCCCCCTTTCGTCAACAGCTGAGATCACTTCGAGGGACGGGTGCATCTGGGCAGCTCGCAGGAGCGGAGAATTGCGAAAACCGGGCGAGGCCACGAGCAGCTTCACGCCGGAGGCCACGAGTTGGTCCATCACGGAGAGGGCGCTGCGATAGGAGGTGATATCGTTGGGCTCGGTCATGGCTGGTCCTCGAAAAAAAGAGATAACACGGTTCGCATCTTCTGCTCTGTTTCTTTCCATTCCTCTTCGGCTTTTGATCCCTGCACAAAGCCCGCGCCCGCGAAGGTAAATAAACATCTGGTCTTTAGCAAGCCCGAGCGTATTGCCACCAGGCAAGTTTCCTCCTGAGGGGTGCGGAAAAGTAGCGGACTAGAGAAAAGGCCGCGATCCCAGCCCTCGTTCTCCCACAAAAAGTCCCAGGCCACTTTTTGCGGAAAGCCGCCGATTGCCGGGGTGGGGTGCAGGGCTTTCACGAGAGCCTCGCCCGAAATCGATGGGTCATCGGTCATGCGGATGGGAGTGTAGAGATGCAGCAGCTTTCCGGCGCTCAGCACCGTGGGCTGGGCGGGAGCGGAGGCCTGCAGGCCGAGATCGCTCAGGCTCTGCAAAATGCCTTGCACCACGAGCCGGTGTTCCGCTTGTTCCTTAGCGGAATCTTGCAGCCGAAAGGCCTGCTGCGGGCCAGCTGCTCGGGTGCCGGCAATGGCGGGCACAAAGATTTCGCCCTTGGCGCGGCGGAAGAGGAGCTCGGGGGTGAGGCCAAAAAAAAGGCTCTCCCCCTCCTGCATAAAAAAGCGATGGGCTTGCGAAGGGGCTC
>JAKFYM010000179.1 GCA_021730855.1 Bdellovibrionales bacterium | reverse complement strand
GGTCCAGAGGGCGGTCATGGTCGCCTAGCGCGCGAGGGCGAGGGAGAGGTCTTCCCACAGGTCTTCCACCGCTTCCACGCCCACGGAAATCCGGATCAGGCCATCGTCGATCCCGAGAGCTTTGCGGTTTTCCGCGGGCACGGAAGCATGGGTCATGATCGCTGGGTGTTCGATCAAGCTCTCCACTCCGCCTAAAGATTCGGCGAGCGCAAAAAGCTGGGTGCTTTTCACCACGGTCTTGGCTTTTTCGAGCCCGCCCTTCACCACGAAGGTGATCATGCCGCCAAAGCCGCTCATTTGTTTGGCGGCAAGGGCGTGTTGCGGATGGGACTTGAGGCCGGGATAAATCACTTTTGCGATTTCCTGATGCTCGGAAAGTTTTTGGGCGATGATTCTGCCATTCTGGTCGTGCCTCTCCATGCGGAGCGGGAGAGTTTTCAGGCCGCGCATCGCGAGCCAAGAATCCATGGGGCCGGAGATCGCGCCCAGGCTTTTTTGTAAAAAATAGATTTTTTCGGCCAGGGCTTTTTCTTTCACCACGGCCACGCCGCAGACCACATCACTGTGGCCGTTCAAAAATTTGGTCACCGAATGGATCACGATATCCGCGCCAAACCGAAAGGGGCGCTGGAAGATCGGGCTCATGAAGGTATTGTCCACGAGCGCGAGGGCATTTTTCTTTTTGGCGATCGCGATCGTGCGCTCAAGGTCGATCACCTTCAGCATCGGATTGGTGGGAGTTTCGATCCACACTAGTTTTGTATTGGGCCGAAAGGCAGCTTCGTAGGCTTCAAGATTGGTCATGTCCACGTAAGTGAATTGGATGCCTTTGCCGGCAGCCTGAAATACTTTGTCGAACATGCGGAAGGTGCCGCCATACACATCGTCGGAGACCACCACATGATCGCCCGGCTCGAGCAAATGCATCACGGTGGTCTGGGCCGCGCAGCCCGAGGCGAAAGCGGCGCCATAGCCGAGGCCATCGCCCTCGCACTCTAGCGAAGCCACGCAGGCTTCGAAGGCGGTGCGGGTGGGGTTTTTGGTGCGCGCATACTCATAGCCAGCCAGCTTGGGTTTGCCGAGCTCGGGCTGCACATAGGTGGAGGTTTGGTAGATGGGAGTCATCACCGCGCCCGAATAGGGATCGGGAGTTTGGCCGCCGTGGATGGCGAGGGTGTTGAGGGAGAGTTTGCGATCGGTTTTCATATTTTGATCCCGTGAGAGGCAAGCCAATCTTCGTTGAAAAACTTGCCCAAATATTTGGATCCGCTATCGGGCAGGATCACGAGCATGCGCCCGCCCTGGAGGTTTTTTGCTGCCTTGAGCGCGCCCGCCACGGCGAGGCCGCAGCTCGATCCGGCAAAAATGCCTTCTTCGCGGGCGAGGCGGTGCAGGCCGCGGATGGATTCTTCATCGTTCACTTGCACGAATTCGTCGATATACTTGAACTGCACATTGTCGGGGATGATGTCTTCCCCCACGCCCTCCACCAAATAAGATTTGGCCGGCACTTTTTTTCCGGTGCGGTGAAAATCGGTGAGGATGGATCCCACGGGGTCCACGCCTATGGTGCGCAGCTTAGGATTTTTTTCCTTCAAGAAGCGCGAGGTGCCCGAAATGGTTCCGCCCGTGCCCACGCCGGCCACGTAGTAATCAATTTTTCCGTCCATCTGTTCCCAGATTTCCGGGCCAGTGGTTTGGTAGTGGGCTTCGCCATTGGCGAGGTTGTGGTACTGGTTGCCGAGCACGGCATTGGGGCGCTCTTTCACGAGGCGGTCGGCCACGGAATAGTAGGAGCGAGGATCGTCGGGCTCCACTTCCGACGGACAGATCACCACTTCCACGCCCATGGCTTTGAGCATATTCACTTTATCAGCGGATTGTTTGGTGCTCATCACGCAGATGCATTTATAGCCCTTCACGATCGCCGCCATGGCCAGGCCCATGCCGGTATTGCCGCTCGTGGCTTCCACGATGGTGCCTCCGGGCTTGAGCACGCCGCGTTTTTCGGCGTCGGCAATGATGAAGGGAGCGATGCGATCCTTGATCGAACCGCCCGGATTCGTGGATTCGAGTTTCACGAACACTTCCACGCCGAGGCCTTTGGCCATGCGGTTCAAGCGGATGATAGGGGTGTTGCCAATAGCGTCTAGTACGGTCTCGCAGATCTTTTTGCGCATAGTAGGGCGAGACTACTGCATCTCGCGCCCATTGGCCAGAGTGGAAAGGCGTCCCAGCGCCCCATACAATTTTTCCAAAATGATGTTGTCGCGATTGGGGCTGCGAAATAGGTTCGCAAAACAGAGGGGCTTAAAATGGGCGCCGGGGGAATTGAGATTGCTTTCCGCGTCGCGGTTGGGGTTGAGCCGCAGGAAGCCCCCGATCGGATCCGAACCGGCTAGGTAGATCACGGGCTCGGCGGTTTCGTCGTCGGCGCGGAGGTCGGTGGGGATGCCTTCCATCACGATCACGCTGGACACATGCACCCCGCCCTTGCCCACGTTCATCTTATTTTTCTCGCGGCGGTTGAGGGCCAAAAGTTCCTGACCTGAGCGCACCGTCATGATCGAGCGCCCATAGGTGCCGGAATTGTGTTTGATGAACACGAAGGGCTCTTTTTTTATCTCGTGCTTTTTGTAGTCTTCCCGAATTTGCGCCACCACGCTTTCCACCGCGTCGGCCAGCCGCTCCATGCCTTCACCAGTGTCGAAATTTAAGTTGTCCACGGAGGTGAAACGCGTGGTCAGGAGCCAGGGGTCCACGTCGAGCAGGCGGGCGAATTCCGCGGCGAGCTCGGTATAGTGGCGGAGGTGTTCGGATTTGAGGCGCCGGTGCCAGCCCATCGAGGGGTGGGGGGTGAGGGTTTGTTCGAGGCCCTCGAGTTCGGGCGGGATTCCGTTGGAGAGATCGTTGTTGAGGAGGATCAGGTCTTTGGGGCCAAAGGCCACGCGGTCGGTGGTGAGGAGCTTGCCCTCGCGGCGGATTTTTTCGAGCACAATGGTGCGGCCGGTGGCGGTTTGCACCGAAGTGGCCTCGTGCGGAAGGTTTGGCTGGAGGGCGGGATTCATATGCCCTAGGACCACTTCAAACTTAGCCAGGGTGAGGATCTCGCGCAGGGCCCAGAGGTTTTCGAAATAGAAAAGATTGTTGCTATGGTTTTCGGGCACCACCAGCACTTTTGCGGGCCGCTGGCCGCCATTGGCCTCGGTGAGCCCACGCTCGAAGGTGGATGCGGCGAGGCCCCAGTCGTCTACGCAGATATTGTTAAAGCCCGCGGGGAAGATATTGGAATCCACGGGGCTCACCTTAAAGCCCGAATCGCGTAGGTCGATGCTTGTATAGGCCGGGGCGGGGTGACGGGCATTCTGCGTGGCGAACCACTTTTCCAGAACCTCGTGCTTTTGAAAAATGCGGTCCACGAGCTCGCAACGAAACTCTTTGGCGTTCTGGCAGGGGTTCATGGGGATCCTCTCGTTTGTCTCTATCTTTTAAGATGGGAGCGAGATGGAAACAAGCAAGAGGTCGATTTGCTTTCGGAGAGCGACGAGGGGTGCCATGGTAAGCTTTTGATTTTCTAAGGCATTTAGGTATTTGTCCACTTCGCTGAGCAGCCGATAGAGGCTCTCGCGGCTTTCTTTTTCGAGCTTCAAGCGATTGTTTAAGGCACCGCGTTCTAGCCGCCGGAATTCCTGGATCTGCTTGCCAAGGGCGGCGAGGGTGCGGCTCAAAGATTCCCCTGCCCGCTCCGACCAGGGGCTTTGCCGCAGAAAAAGCTCTTCTTGGGCTTCCTTCAAGGAAACCTTTAAGCAATCTGTTTTGGCCAGAAGCCAGTTGGAATACATTCGTTTCGTGTGTTTGCCAGTTTTGATTTCTTTGGGCAGGACCGGGGCGCAGCCTTGTTCCCGCAGGTAAAGCGCAGTGAAATGGTAGCGGCCCCAGAGATCGTTCTCGCCATTGCGGGTGGTGCCCAGGGCAGCGCCGCGATCAAGAAATTGGAGGGCATCTTTCAAAATAGCTTTGGCGCCCAGGGCTTCTCCTTTTTCGGTTAAGGCTAGGGCCCAGACCAATTTTAGCAGGGCACGCTGCGGCTGGAAGAGGGGGCGCTTTTCGGTTTCGGCGGCCAGGGCGAGGGCTTTGTCCCAGGCCTTGCCCTGCTCATACACCAGAAGCAAGGCCATGCGTGCCTCTTGGGCTTCGGTGCGCACGCCGGCCGCTTGGAGAAAGGCTTCGAGCTGCGGGCCAGCTTTTGGGTAGTCCTGCGTGTGAAAATAGCTCATGCCTAGGTAGTAGGAGAGAAGATCATAGTGGGCGAGGGAGGTGCCCTCTTTTTGCAGGCTGAGCAGCTCGGCGATCGCTTCGTCGTAGGCACCGGCCTCATAGTGTTGCACGGCCCATTCGAAGGTGGAGGCATTTGCCGCCTGGCTCTCGGCCTGGGCTTCTAGTTTTTGGGCCATGAGGTCTGCGGGGCGCTCCGTCTCGGGACTCGAGGCGCAGCTCACAAGCAGTAGGAAAATTCCTTTACTCCAAGTATTGAGCAAGCGCGTAGAGAGAGGGGAGGTCATGCACGTCTTCTTCCAGTTCAGGCACAGAAATGAGGAGATCGCCAAATTCTTTCCATAGTCTAAGGTTTTTTTCCTCTTCTTTCACGAGAAAGCGTAGGTGACGGTAGTTTTCCGCCACAGGCTCGGGGGCGGTGCGAAGGCCACGCGGTTCTTCTTCGGGGGCTAGGTCGCGAAAGGAGCGATTGAGCACAAAAGCAAGAGTTTCGATTCCCTTCTCCTTGGCGTCGGCGAGGAAGGGGCGCGCCTCCCCTCGCGCGAGGTCAAAGGGAGAGGTGACAAAAATCGCGCCGGCCTCGGAGCTCGTGAGCAGTTGCCGGATCTCCGCTTGCCGCTGCACAAAAGCATTTTTGACTTTATAAATATGCGGAGCCAGGGAGACAAAATCCCGGATCACGCCCTCGCCCGTGAGTTTTTCCAGCACCGCGAGGGCGGCCTTTGCGCCCTTAGCCCGCAGTCGTTCCGCGATGGAGGAAGAGCGCGGGGAGGTGAGGAACCAGGAAAAAATTCGATCATCAAAGAAGCGGGCGATCAGGTCGGGAGCATCCAGGAAATCTAAGGTGTGGCGGGCGGGAGGGGTGTCGAGCACGAGGAGGTCGTAGTTTCCTGAGCGATGCAGCTCGTAGAGTTTTTCCATGGCGAGGTACTCATGGGCGCCGCCGAAATTTCCGGCGATCACCTCGAAGAGCTCGCTCTGGCGGAAGCGGTCGTGCACTTCCTGGCCGCCCACGTCTTGGAGGAATCGATAAAAAGTATTTTGGGAATCGAGCATCATCGCCGCGAGCGAGGCCTTCACGCCCAGGGTCT
>JAKFYM010000334.1 GCA_021730855.1 Bdellovibrionales bacterium | reverse complement strand
CCGGAGGAGAGCCCACGCAACGACCGCCCCGGAGGGGGCGGGAGTGTAGTGGGTCGAATCCCTCCGGGCGCGTCAAACTAAAAAAATCAGGTAAAATCAATCGAAAAATGGAAGCAATTGTTTTAGTTCGGACAGAGAGATCATAAGCCAATCCCTCACCTTGAATTCTAGATAAAATCTAGATATAATATAGGCGTGCTTATTCAATTCGATTGGGACGAAAAGAAAAATAAACAGAATTGGAAGAAGCACCGAATTTGGTTCGAGGAAGCCATACACGCATTCAACGATGCAAAGGCGATCTTGTACGATGATCCAGACCATTCCGAAAAGGAAGATCGCTTCCTGCTACTTGGTCTCGACGCGAATGCAAGACTGCTCATGGTAGTCCATTGCCACCGCGAAGATGGAGCTGTAGTTCGGATCATCTCTGCAAGAAAAGCAAATCGGAAGGAAGAGTTAGCTTATGCGCAAGGAATATGATTTGAAAAAATTGAAACCCAGACCCAATCCTTATATTGGGAAGCTAGCGATCGGCATTAATCTCAGCTCAGAAGTTATTACCTACTTCAAAAAATTGGCAGAACAGACCGGTGTTCCCTACCAAAAGTTGATTGATCTCTATTTGCTCGATTGCGTTAAAAAGAAGAAAAAGCTCTCCCTTAAATGGGTCGCATAATGGAATCCATGGAGATCAGAAGAAAATGAGTGGCACGGGCTCATTCCATCACGAGAGACATCTAGTCCGTCATGCCAGCAAGATTACAATCGTAGGAATACATAGAAATTTCTGATAAGACCCAAGGCTCGCGCTCAAATGACCCGGAGGTTCTCAATGAAAAAAGGAACGTGGCTGGCTTTTATCCTCAGCTTTTTGTTTTCATTCTTGGTCTACGGATTTTTCTCCGGCACCCTCCTCCCCTTGCCGTCCTTGCCGAAACTAGAATTCAGCACAATACTCGAACTTTTTTTACTCATATCCATTGCGTCGACCCTCCTTGCCCTAGCCGTAGCCTTCTCCGTGTCTCAAACAAAGCACTCCGATGAACTCACGACCATTGGCAATGACCTGACCGAAGGGGCAAATAACTTCTCCAAAGCCCTAGTTCTCGTTCGCACCAAAGCCTTTTACCCTCTTTGGATCGCCTTCGCCCTCATTTGTTCCGGGTACTTTTTGATTGCCAGTAAAACTACCATCCTTGGAGGAATCCTCGTTTTTGCAGGACAGGTCAAATGGTTCACCTCTCGCCAAAGCTTGCTGAAATTTATTGATAGTAAAAATGTGGCGCTCCAAGCGGAAGAACCCTTGCGCTGGATCATTCGCCTCATGGATGCATTTGCGCTTCTGGTCACTCTCGCAGTGATCACAGCGTTAACCATCTACGCTAAAATCCTGCAACCAACAAAAATGTTGGGGCTTTCTTTCGTTATTTCTATTTTTCTCACGATCGTTTGGCATAGAGCCAACCAACTACGTTTCGATATGCTTTTTGGGATCAAAGTAATGATCGCGTTTGCTTGGGTCTTATTGATTTCCATGACCATCAATTACGGTCTCGACTATCGAGAGGCCACAAACATGCATACGATTTCGTACCGTGATTGCCCCGATAGGAAAAATTTTTCTTTTACCAATGGAAAAGAAAAATTCACGGCTGATGGACCTGAGGATCGCTTTATTGGATGCAAAATTTTTTACTCCATGGCCTCTCCAAACTTAGAAGACAAAGCCGTGACCAGTTATCATCCTGGGGCCCTTGGTATCGCCTGGAGAAAAATTCAGCTGATTCCGGGGGCTCAGTGATTCCACCTCTTCTCAGCCCATCGACGGCAGGAGGAGACCATCCGAATAATCCTACAAAACCTGAAGGACCCTCCGCCAACTCCCCCTCTTCCGTCTCCTTTTTGACGCCAGACTCTCTCCATCCTGCGACACCTCACGCCTTCCCGCCTTGAATTCATTGCCGAATTTTCCCGGCATCTGCATTGCATTGTTTGGGGCAGAAGGTGGACCCATGAAAACAAAAACTCTCATCCAATCGATCTTCGTATTGCTCCTAGCCGCTTGCGGGAAAATCGAACCTTCCGCCACAGTCATCCCCAAAGCCGCCAATCCTTACGGCACCTTCAGCTCGGCCACTTGTTTTAAAAATAAGTTAGCCAGTATGGGCTTTGGCCAGGATATTTTTACGATCGCTAGCATGGAATTCCGAAATGACGGAACGGGCACGAGCACCTTCGAGCTTTTCACCGACCAGACCTGCGCCACTTCCGCACTGGTCGGATCCGCCGAAATTTCCTACGCGGTCACCAAGAACTACGGCAATGTGGCCGTGCTGCAGATCGACCAGCTGAACGACCCCAATGACCCCAACAGCAACATGCGCTACTGGATGCTCGTGATCGTTAGCGAAAGCGGTTATTTGATCGACACTAACTTTGCCCTGGGAACTTCCGGCCCTCATGTGGCCGAACCCACCGAGGCGGAAGCTCAGGCGTTCACCAATAACCTGAACGACCGCGCTGTCTTTTTCCAGAGGCAATAGTCACCTGCATCGTCCAAAACACCAACACTGCAACCCCAAAAGCCCATTCTTTTCATAAACCTACCCAGCCAAACGCAAATTTCCCCAAGCTCTGGTAAAATAGGACTGAGGGGAAACCATGAAAATCCTATTTCTAGCCATGTTTGTCTTCCTAGCGCCCGAAGCCCAGAGCGAAGAGCTCGACGACGCCACCAAACAGGCGCTGGCCGAAACGCAGGCCATGCTCACCGATGCCACCGCCCGCGCCAAAGCGATGGCGAACGACCCTCAGGCCCAAGCGCTGACCAAGCAATTGAACACCGTCACGAAGGGCGACCAAGCCAAGCAGGCCGAGATGTACCAACTCAGCTCCGAGATTTTTAGCAAAATGGTGCAGGAATCCAATGGCGACATGGAAAAGCTCACCAAGCTGCTCCAGGAAGCGCAGAAAAATCCAGAAGCCTTCGGCAAGACCCTCACCGAAGAGCAACGGCAGCGCGTCCGCAAGCTAGCGGGCGAACACTAGTGGTCTCAAAAATTCGCGCGGAGAAATTCTTCCACTTTTTTCTGAAAGAGCTCGGGCTGCTCCAGATTGGAGAGATGCCCCGCTCCGGGAATCACCTCTAGGCGCGCCCCCGGAATTGCCTTGGCCAAAACCTGGTTCACTTCCACGGGCGTGATCTTGTCTTGGTCGCCCACGAGCACCAGGGTGGGCACACGAATCGCCGCCAGATAGGGTGTGCTGTCCCTGCGCGAGGCCAGAGTGCCGAGCACCATCGCCACGGAGCTTTGTTTATTGCCGGTGATCATCGCGGCCACTTTTTTCTGCAAGTCGGGTTTGGCCTGCAAGCTGCTCTCGGCCAATACGGAGCGGGAGAAATCCTCGGCAAAAGCCGCCAAGCCATCGGCCTGGATTTTCTGTAAAGTAGCGAAGCGTTTGTCCTTGGCTTCGTTGGAGTCAGGATCGGCGCGGGTGTCGCAGAGAATGAGACCGGCCAAACGCTCGGGGTATTTCTGCGCAAAGTGCAGGGCCACATAGCCGCCCATCGAGAGCCCGCAGAGCACCATCTTTGCATAACCTTTTTGGTCGAGCAGGGATTTGAGGTCTTCCACAAAATGCTCCACAAACCAGGGGCCGGGGCTATCAGGCCCACCACGATGCCCGCGCAGGTCGGGGGCCAGCACATTGTGCTCCCGGCTGAAATGCTGGGTTTCCGCGTCCCAGCTGGAACCGTTGAAGGGGAAGCCGTGTAAGAAAACTAAGTTTTGTTTTTGCATCCTCCAGCTGTAGCAGAAGCCGCCGGCCAGGCAAACCACATTACTTCCGCACTTGGGAAATTCCCCTCCTTGCCGATAAGGCCTAAATGAATATCTTTTTGCTTTTATTGGCCCTTTCCCAACCTGCTTTCGCGGCGGAAAAAGTTTGTTCCTGCAAATGTGTCACCAAAGAGGCCGATGGTAGCTACGGCCTCGAGCAGGGCAGCGGGCCCGACCGAGAACAAGCCGGCGAGACGCTGAAAAAAAATCTGAAGGACCGCAAGTGCGAGCTCAGCCCGGATTGCACGGGTAGCTGCTAGCCTGGCGGCTATTCCCGCCGGAAACTGACGATGCCCACCTGATCGCCGCCAAAACGGGCAGCCACTTGGAGTATCCCTTGGAATTGTTCCATTGGTAAATCCAGGCTATCTACATAGGCAAGAACGGCGCTGAAATCGATAGACAACCCATAGTAAGACACCTCACAACGAAACTCTAAACCCTCCAGGCACGTCATCTCCCCATGGCTACCCTTCAGCACTTTTGGCAAAACGCCATCTACGATAGGCCCCGCAAATTTCACGGTCATTTTTTCCCCCACCAACTCCATGGGCATATCGTAGGAGACTTCAAATTTTTCTCCCTGAGAGCTCGAAAAATTTGGCAGGGTAAAGATCGCATAAGGCTTCAAGCCCTCCTCGGCCACGGGCACTTCGTAGAGCGCAGCTTGGGCAGGAAGGGAAAACAAAAACAGAAAAAATAGAATCATGGTGTGGGCCCCTCTTTTGCAGTTTTTGCAGTCAGGCTATAGCGCGTGGCTCTGGCCTTTCCTATTCTTACCACGTAGTTGCGTCGCCTCAAATCATCCAGGTCCCTGAGGGCGGTGATTTCGGAAACTTGAAAACGGCTTTTGCAGTCCGTCACTTTCACGAATCGCTCCCTCGCGAGCCACTCCATGATTTCGATTTGCCGATGATTGAGAGAAATCCATTCCTTGGGCAAGGCTACGGGCCGCGGCTCTGCAATCGACACCCGCTTCTTTCCCCAATGGAGCGCAGCCCCTAGACGGTAGCCACTCTCACTCGCTACTATCCAGGCACCGCCAGGGCCTAAGGCTTTGCGCAAAGAACTCATGGCCGTATACACCATACTGTCGTGCCTCAAGGGACTATAGCGGTAGCCCCAAACCACCTCGACCAAATGCTCCTTGGAAATTTCGGTGCGTCCCTCGAGAGTACGCAGTATTTTTCCCTGTAAGGATGACAATCGTTTCTGCTTCCAGTAAATACCGTCCCTGTCCTGCAACAAAAAACCGTCCGCCAAGAGCGCAATGGCATTGGCCCCCGGTGCGAGGCCCAGGACTCTAGCCGCCTCGGCTAAGTACCCCCGCTCCAAGAGCGGCTGCAGCTTGGCCTCCACTGTCTGCGCCAGCTGCGATTGTCGCAACGCCAGGTGCACTAGGTCCTCGGAATTTTCCTCCGCCTGCTGGTGCAAGCGTGCCCGCAAGTTGCGATCGCGAGTGCCAGAATAATCCGAGAGCACGGCCATGCGCGTTTCCAGGGCCGGCAGGTCACTTTCGCGGCCTTCCGTCTGCGCGAGCTTTCTTTCTATGCCGAGCATTTCTAGCTCGAAA
>JAKFYM010000031.1 GCA_021730855.1 Bdellovibrionales bacterium | reverse complement strand
AGGGCCGTTTCCACTTCTGTCTGAAAACAAAGTCCCACGCGGGATATATCGCGCATATAGATGCGGACCATTCCATGAAGCTGGGGAATCACGAGGAAGAGATGGAAACTTTCCTGCATGATCGTGCGCCGGGCCCGTCTTCACTCTTCCCCTTTTTTTCCTTTGCCACTCACGATACGCACCTATTTTGTAGATGCGGGAGCTGGAGCCGCCGCATCGAAGGGGCTCTTCATAAGAGCCTGCGAAACCAATTGCTCCAAGCTCAGCACTCCGGCCTGCACTAGGCCTTCCATTTCATCGGGATTGGATTTTGGCGTGGCACCACTTAGGCGCTGGTCGTGCAGCTCCAATAATTGTTGCAGCTGTCCGAGCACGGTGGCCATGTCCTGAAAGGCTCGTTCATTGGCCGAAGCTCCGGCGGCGGCCCGTTGTTTCAGTTTGCCATCGACCTGCGCAATCATCGCCTGGCTATTGGTGTGAAAGGCCTTCCAATCAGCCGCCAGTCGCGGGCGATTCGCGGGGTTCGCCCCCACCTCTTTGAAGGAGTTGATCTGTTTCGTGGCCTCACCCTGCAAACTCTTGATCGCCTGCACATATTCGCGCAACTCTTGCACTTCTTTATCGTAGTCGCCCTGAAGCTTCTCGCGGTACTTCTTCAAACGATCGGCGTACACTCCGCCCTTTTTCCCGCCAAGGAATCGAGAGCGTGAAATCGTCTCTGCGCCCTCGGCCGAAACGGAGAGAGTGTACTCCCCTATGGGCAAAGGCTTTCCGTCTTCACTGAGATTTTCGAACGTGGCCAACTTATTTTTTCCCACCTGGGAAGTGAGGGTTTTTTCGTAGGCGAGGCGATTCAGCAAGGTGCCGGGCACGCCCACCACCTTCAGCGTGACAGCAGTGCCCTCTTCCATATTCGTGGCCACATAGAATTTTGGGCTCGTGTCCTCGGCAGGATTGTCCTCAGTGCCTCGGGCCAACGCCAAGACAAGTTTCCCGCCCTCCGCAATCGGAGCCTTGACCACCAAATTCATGGCTTCGTGGTCATCTTCGATCACATCGAGATCGCGGGGAATGGGCGAGGCAAAAAAGAAAAAATACCCAGCAGCCCCGCCGCCGAGAATTCCAATAAACAGCAGAAGGCTCACGACTTTTTTCAGGCTCGCCATCAAACGCGCGCTTTGGGACGGCCGTTGGGGAATGCCCACGGGCCCCACTCGCTGGACTTTGGCCATGGCCACCGGCGCTTTGCCCCCAAAAAGCCCGAGGATTCCGCCACTGGCTTTGGGCTTCGCGATGCCTGGGTCGGTGGGTTCTTCGTCGCCCACATTTGCCAGCGGTTGCACCCCGCGGGCAGGTTGCGAGCGCTGTAGCGAACCGATGCCCGACATTCCCCCGGCGGGCTTGGCCTTGCGAGCCGCAGCCACCTCGGGCACCGCAGACACGAGCTTGAAATCTGACCAGCCTGGATGCCACACCTGGGCATCGGCGGGAACGTCGCCCGAGGCGGCAAGATCCTTGAGGCGCTGCAAGGAGTGCAGCCCACTCACCTGATTGCCCACGCGTAGGGTCCACACTTCGCTGTCGGGGGAGATAAAGCCGGCAATGCTGGGAGCGCTGTCCTCGTTGCCCGATCCCATGCTGAGCGTCGGGGCGTTCTGCTGTTCGCTCACCAGCAATTTAGCGAGAGAAAAATCTTCTTCGCCTCCGGAGGCGGGGGTCATTGCCGCTAAGGGTACGGGAGGAGCCTCCGCCGACGAGCCAAGAGCCGCAGCAAGCTCGGGAATGGAGTCCACAGGAATCCATTCCGGCATTCCATCCTTCCATCCCAATGTCTGACCACTCACCAAACCTTGTTTGGCTTTTTCTGCCACCTCCGCAGGGCTAAACGGCCCCTCGTGATGGTCTGTCAGATAAACGAACCAAATTTTCTCGTCCATTCTTCCTTTTCTAAAGAGCCAAGTCGCAACGCATGAGGTAGCGTCAGATTTAGTCCTTAAAAAAATCCCTCTTATCTACTAGGCTAAAGGATGCCAGGGAAATTCCAATGAAAATTTTGCCATTCACCCTTGAATCTCTCTCCCCGACTCTTCCGCTCGACCGTTCGAGACTGGGTTCCAGTGTCCGACCGCTTAGCCTGGCAGAGGTTTCACAAAAGCCACACGGAATTGTAGTCGTGGGATTTGCCGACGAGACCGGAATCCGTAATGTGGGTGGCCGGCTCGGAGCCAAAGCTGGCCCAACAGCCATTCGAACCAAACTTTACAAGTTTACTGTCACCCCTCCCGCACTTCCGATCTACGACCTTGGCGACCTGCAACCAGCCGCCACGATCGAGGCCACGCACGCGCAAGCCACCGAGATCGTGCAGCGTTTGCACGAGGCCGGGCACTTCCCGATTGTGCTCGGGGGCGGACACGATTTGGCGTTTCCCCAAGCCCTTGGCCTCTTGCAGGCAAACGCCAAAGGCCCGGTCACTTTCTGCAATATCGACGCCCACCTTGACCTTCGCCCGGCCACCGAAAAAATCACCAGCGGCTCGCCCTGGTACCTCCTACGCGAGCACCCGCTCTTCCAGCAAAGCCGCAGCCGCATCCGTGAGTTCGGCATCCAGCGCCATTGCAATGCCCAAGCCTTAGTCGACTACGCCACTAAACATAAAATTTCTATCGACTGGCTAGAGGACATCCGCCGGAAAACCACTTCTGCCGACCGCCAATTCCAGCGCCTGCTGGCCACCAAGGGACGGCTCCACGTCTCCCTCGACATCGATAGCGTGAATTGGGCCGAAGCCCCTGGCTGCAGTGCTCCACAAACCCTGGGATTCCGCGCCGAGGAGGTCATTGCCATGAGCCACGCCGCCGGGGCAGCCCCTAGGGTAGAAAGTTTTGGAATCTTTGAGCTCAGCCCCTCTCTAGACCCGGACGGCCGCACTGCCGCCCTAGCCGCCCACTGTGTACACGCCTGCGTGGAAGGCTGGCTCGCGCGTGCGAGAAAAAGGAATGGGCGAACGCCGCATCGAAGGCTAAAATAAAGAGCGGATGAAATCGAAAAAAATCAAAAGTGGGGCTGAAGAAGACATCACGAGGGTGATCAATCCGGCCACCGATACCCTCAATATCGACCTCGAGCTGGCCAAGGCCACCGACCCTGTATTGATCGTGATCCGTGGCTCCCTTCAGGGAAAAAAATATTCGATGAAGGGCGACAGCAAATACCTTGTCGGCCGCGACAAATCGGTAGAAATCCAGCTCGACGATCCCAACGTCAGCCGCCAGCACGCACGCCTCACGCAGAAAGATGGCGTGGTCTTTATCGAAGACCTCGGCTCTCGCAACGGCACCTTCGTGAACGATGAAATCCTAGGATCCCAGAAGCGGGTGCTGGAAAAAGAGGACATGATCAAGATCGGCGGCACGATCTTCAAATACCTACCCGCCGGTCAGCTCGAGACGCTCTACCACATCAACCTCACCAACGCGGCCTATATCGACAAGCTCACTGGTCTCTATAACCGCAAATACATCAGCGAAGTATTGGAAGCGGAATTCAAGCGCGCTAAGGCGCTGCATTCGGACCTCTCGGTGATTCTCTTCGACATCGACAATTTCAAACTAATCAACGATACGCACGGCCACGATTGTGGCGACTACGTGCTTGCCACTCTCGGCCAGCAAGTAAAGGCCTCCGGCCTGCGTGAGCGTGATCTCGCCGGCCGCTATGGAGGAGAGGAATTCATCGTGGTGCTCACGAACTCCTCCGTCGAACAGGCCGCCGAAGTGGCCGAGCGCATTCGCAAAAAGATCGACACGCACCCCTTCACCTATGAAGAGAAAATCCTGCACGTGACGGTGAGCCTGGGCGTGGCTTCCTTCCAACAAGAGCAGCACGAGGCCACAGATATTTACAAGGCCGCCGACAAGGCGCTCTACGAATCGAAGCATGCGGGGAAAAACCGCGTGAGCGTGGGCTAAAGCACCCTAGACCGCCTCTAAAAAGAATTCACCCTAGCTTCCAACTCCGCCGCCACGGGCTCCACCACCGCACTCCAAACCTGTATCTTGCGCGCAGCTTCGAGCTGGGCAAGAAAATCGGTGCGCGCTCTTTCTTTCACGCCCCGTTCTTCCATCAAGGCAATCACCCAGGCCACATCTGCGGCGGAGGTATGCTCTCGGGGAGCGAGAATGATTTGCTTCAAGCGAGCCTGTTCGGCGCCCGCCTCCGCCAAGAGCAGCACCAGTGGATAGGAGAGCTTGCCTTCGGCAATGTCGCTGCCGCTTTGGCCGCGGCCTTTGTCGCCCCAGAGATCGAGCAGGTCGTCCTGGATTTGGAAGGCACGCCCTAGCGCAACTGCGGCTTGCTGCAGCTCCTGGATCTGCGAAGCTCCTGCGATCAAAGCGCCACCAAGGAGGGGCATCAGGAAAAGCGCGGAGGTTTTGCCCTCCACCATCTCGAGGTAGGCGACACGCGAGATTTCCGCTCCGGCTGCAAATTTTTCTTTCAGCGCAAATTCCTGGCTCTGGCCCTCGATCACGGCAAAGGTCTTGCGCTGGAGCAGGTCGAGAAGTTCTAGTTTCAATGCCGGCGCATAGGGAGCGTCCTGCACCAGGAGCTGCGGCACAAAGAACCAGGCATCTCCGCAATTGATCGCTTGGGCGGGAGAATATTTATGCCAAAGCGTGGGCGCTCCGCGGCGGGTGCGGTCGCCATCCTGAAGGTCATCATGAATGAGGGTGGCGTTGTGGATGAGCTCCACAGCCAACGCATAGGGCGTGCAGAGATCGTGCAGAGGCCGGCCGGCCGCGGTCTGGGCCACCGCAAAGGTGAGCAAGGGCCGGAGCCGTTTTCCCCCGGTACGAAAATGAAAGTCGAGCATCTCGCGCATGGGGCTCGCGCGAAAATATCTTTCCTGGGCCGCGGCGAAGGCGAGGTCCAGCCGAGCGTTCACGTCTTTTTGTAAACTATCCCAGCTGTTCATACACCCTTGCCGTCGGCGCTACGGAGACATGCCGTGCTTTTTTGGCGGCCAAAAAACGCTCGGCAATCTCACGGGTAAGCCGCTCGGCCACTTCGGCCAGGAGAAAAGAGCGGCCCGCGATCTCCTGCATATTGCTCATCACGCTCGGAGCAAAACCGCAGGGCTGGATCAGGTGGTAGGGCGCCAAATCGGTGGAAACATTTAAGGCCAGGCCGTGGTAGCTCACGCTCCGGCGCAGGGCGATCCCGAGGGAGGCGATTTTTTTCTCCCTGCCCAGAGAGTCCAGCAGCCAAACGCCTGTTTTTCCTTCGAGCCAGTAAGCGGGCAAACCAAAGTGGCCGAGAGTGGCGATGATAGACTCTTCAAGAAGCCGCAGAAAAGTTTTGGGTCCCATGCGCAGGTCGAGCCGAAAGATCGGGTAGACCACGAGCTGGCCCGGGCCGTGGTAGGTC
>JAKFYM010000295.1 GCA_021730855.1 Bdellovibrionales bacterium | reverse complement strand
AGGAGAGAATCCGTTTCAGGTTCTCAAAAAATTAACCACACTGTGAATCACCTATTGGCGATGCGGTTTGCTCTAGGCTCCAAGTCCACTTTGTAAAAGAAGAACCAATACACCACGGCGGTGAGCAAGATCGCTGTCCATACGTCCACGAAGTAGTGCTGTTTGGTGGTCATGGTGGAAACGGCCACGAAGGTGGACCAAATTGTGAGCAGGATCGCCTTCGTGCGGCTTTCCCGCCAGAAACAGAGCGAAGAAATATAACAGCTGCTCACGTGCAAACTGGGCAGGCAGTTCGCGGGATTGTCCATATAGGTGCGCAAGAACGTAAGTGCTTGCTCAGAGAGCGTGAGGCCCGCCACAGGATAATCCCCTCGCGGAAAGGTCACGGGATAGAGAATGAAAACCAAAATGCTAAAAAGCAGGATGGCCATATAGGAATAAAAGTAGCGGGTGACGTTCTCATAATTTTTCAGGCCGAAATACGCCAGGAGGAAAAAAAGGTATTCGGTGAAATAGATCCAGACGGTCCATGGAGTGAACGGCATCCACCCATCCACTATGCCGAACCGCAAAAGCTCCGGCTCGGTGAAATGCACGCGATTCGTCCATTGGTAAAGAATGAGAGTGGAGGCTCCTCCAATAAATAAAAAGAGCCACTTGGTAAAAAGATTGTGAATCAGTAACGGAAACTTCACAGCATATTCCCGATAAGTTTTTGCGCGGCGGGGGAACCCCAGTCCACTTCGCCGGCGCGAGCATACCGGATTTTTCCGCTCTCATCCAGGATCACGGTAAAGGGCAGGCCTTCAATCGGAAAATGCGCGAGCAGGGAGGACTCGGTCCCCACATACATGGGAAAGGCCGGTTCACCGGTGATGCGTTTCAGCACTCGCACCCCTTCCTCCGGGCTATCGTCGAGATTCACCGCCACTACCACGAAGCCTTGGTCCTTCCATTTTTCCTGCAAGCGGTAAAGGCCCGGCATTTCCTGCAAGCAGGGCGCACACCAACCGGCCCAGAAGTTCAGGAGCGTTACCTTGCCTTTAACATCGCCGAACTGCACAGCCTTGCCTTCCAGGGTGGAAAAAGCAGCGGTTGCCGGCAGGGTGTCTCCCTCCCGTAAGATCTTGGCTTCTAGAACGACGTCAGGTTTTTTATCGGAGAGGTAGGTATGGAGCGTAAACCCCAAGCCCAAGATGAGGACCCAAAGCCCCACAACCAACCAAATATTGGGCTTTTGCAAAAGCATCTATTCACTATTTTCGACACGGAGGCGGGTTGTCAAGCAGCAATCCCAGGCCCTAGAATGAAAGAATGGGAACACTGCGCCACTTTCTCAAGGACGAGTCGGGCCAAGCAATCATCGAGTATGTGCTCTTGATGCTGGCGGTGGTGAGCATCGTGGGATTTCTCAAGACGGGTCTCAAAGAACTCACCGTAAAGATCTGGTCTTTTTTTGCAAAAAAAATTGCAGCTCCCTGCGCCACTTGCGATGCCGGCGCAGAGTTCGATCTCTAGACCACTTCTAGGATTTCTTGCTGATCTTCGGAAAATAGATCCATTCACGTTTTTTCAATTCTTCTTGGATTCGGCTCTGGATGCGCGCTTTCACTTCTTCCGCAATAGAATGCACTAGCTCGCTATCGGCGGCATCTTTTTTTGAGTATTTATTCATGCTAATTTTCGGCAAAAACAAAATTTTCCATTTTGCCGGCAGCGGCAGAAGATTAAGAGGGATGGGAATGATCGTGCCCTTTAATGCCTTGCTAAGGCTGATGTTGGAAAGATTGATATTCGTTTCTTCCGCCCCAATCACCACGGTGGGCACGATCGGTGCCTTGGTGGCCATCGCCATGCGCACGAATCCTCGTCGAAATTCTTGCAGATGATAACGCTCAGCCGTGGGCTTAAAATTCCCCGCGGCGCCCTCAGGAAAAATCATCACGCAATTGCCTTTGCTCAAAAGCGCCTCGCCCTTTCCCTTATCGGCCTCTTCCAATCCCATACGCTTGGCTAGAATACGAATGTTCGGCCCCACAAACCAAAGCGGATGCGCCATCACACGCGGAAGGCGGCCACTGCTGCGATGGATCTCGTGCCCCACCATCACTGCGTCTAGGGCCGTGAAGCCCGAATGATTGGGCACCACCAGCACGCGGCCCTTTTTGGGCAAGTTCTCCAAGCCTTCCACTTCTAAGCGAAAGTATTTCCGGATGATTTCCAGAAGGAAAAGCGGTATCTCGCTCTGGCCCTTACTGCGTTTTTCTTCGAAAAATGCTTTCATAGGATGGGCCTCAATTCTACCGGGAGCGGTTCTATATGGCAAAACTCGTTTTAGCGATCGACCAAGGCACCACCGCCACCACGGCGCTCTTGATCAACGCCTCCTTGCAGGTGGTAGCCCGAGCGTCTACCGAAATCCTGCCCTCTTACCCGCAATATGGCTGGGTGGAGCATGACCTAGAAAAAATCTGGGCGGGCACTTTAGCTACCGTGCAAAAGGTATTGGCCTCTCATTCAGCCAAAGAGATCGCAGCGATCAGCATCACCAACCAGCGCGAGACGGTGGGAGCCTGGCAGCGCGACACGGGAAAGCCGTACCATGCCGCAATTGTGTGGCAGTGCCGACGCACCAGCGCGCGCTGCGAGGAGCTGCGAGCCGTGAGTGGCTTGAAGGAAAAGGTAAAAAAGACCACCGGCCTGGTGATCGATCCTTATTTCAGCGGAACAAAAATGGAATGGCTCTTACGCAATGTGCCCGGCCTTGCCCAGAAGGCCCAGGAGGGAACCGCCATCTTTGGCACGATCGATAGTTTTCTCCTTCATCGCCTCACGGGAGGAGAGGTGCATGCCACGGACGTTTCCAACGCCAGCCGCACCATGCTAATGGACTTGCGCACCCTAGAATGGGACGAAGCCATGCTCGCCCTCCTCCAGGTGCCCAAAAATTCCCTACCTGCTATCCGGCCCTCGGCCGGCGTTTTTGGCCACACAAAAAACCTCGGCTTCCTGCCAGACGGCATCCCGATCGCCGGCATTCTTGGCGACCAACAGGCAGCGCTCTTCGGCCAGCTTTGCCTCGAGCCCGGCGACGCAAAATGCACCTACGGCACGGGAGCGTTCCTGATGTGCAATACCGGAGAGGAAATCGTGTATTCGCAACACGGGCTCTTGACCACGGTGGCTTGGCAAATCCAGGGGAAAACGAACTACGCGCTTGAGGGCAGTGCGTTTGTGGCGGGAGCCGCGGTGCAATTTCTGCGCGACAATCTCGGTCTCATCCAATCTTCAAGCGAGATCGAGGCGCTGGCGGCCCAGGCCAAATCCGAAGAGATGGGAGACTTGGTGTTCGTGCCTGCGCTCACCGGCCTCGGCGCGCCCTACTGGGAAGCCGAGGCCACGGGCATGATCTATGGCCTTACCCGCGGCACCCAAAAACAACACCTCGCCCGCGCCACCTTAGAGGGAATTGCACTACAGAACGATGCGCTCTTCTCCGCGATCTGCGAGGACTTAAAGCCTCATACCCTGAAACGGATCAAGGTAGACGGAGGGGCCTCGGCAAACAACCTATTGATCCAGCTGCAAGCGGATTTGGCTGGGCTACCGATTGACCGCCCGAAGATTCTGGACACCACGGCCCTTGGGTCTGGCCTCGCGGCGGGCCTGGCCGTGGGCCTTTGGCCGAGCATAGAGGCCCTGCGTGCCTCCTGGCAAATCGACCGAACGTTTGAGCCGGCGATGGCCTCGGCTCAGCAGCGAGCCCTCAAAGAAAAATGGGCGGGGGCGATTCGCAAGGTACTAGCGAAATAGCCGTTTCAACTTAGCCATTGCTGTTTTGCGCTCGCCCACTAAAATAAAGAAATGGCCCTGATCAGCCCCTTAAAGAAGGATGTAGAGCAAGCTTCTTTGGATATCGATAAGCTGCATAGGCTCTATAATGTGTACTTCCAGGGGGCGGAAGAGGAGCCTCCACGGCATGAACGAAAAAGTTTGGATAGTCTTATCCTAAAAATTAAGCAGCAAGTGGCTATCTCCCCGAACGCTGGTGATAAATACCAAGCAAATAGCGTAGTTGCGCGTTATCAAACGATGCAACGAAGATGGGATAAAGCACTGAAACAAATTGAATTAGGACTGGTGGTTAGGCCCAAGAAACGAAAATAGCCAGGATGTTTTCATCCTGGCTACTCAAATTCACTCAAATTGGCGGGCTGGTTAGCCAATATCTTTGTGTTGGCCTTCTTTTTCTAGACGCTGGCGCACATGAGCAGTGTCGGCAGCAGTGACATCAAGCATGTCGAACTTCTGCTTCTGCGAAGGACGAGTCAGGTAGAAAGCCGCGATAGCAATACCAAGGATTAGCACAACATAGACAATGCGTCTTGCATTGGTGGAGTCCATGCTCTTCCAGAAACTCTGGCCAGCCTCTGAAGCTGGCTTATCGGAGATCTGGAGGGCTTCGTTCGTGGTGGGTATCGCTGGAGCCTCCGGCATCGAGTCCGGAGTAGTCAGTTGTTCTTCTGGCTGATTATTCAAAGTCGGGCTGAGTGCGAGGTTTTGCTCAGGAGCCGTTTCTTCTTCACTAAGCGGCAGAACAGGTTGAGCCTGGGGCTGAACCGCTTCTACCGGAACTTGCTGTGTGAGGTTTAGGAGTCCTTGCACCTGGAAGACCTCAATCGTGGCCCCCGCCTGCACATTGTCGTAGTGAGCAATCTTTTCGCGGTTCAGCAGGTAAATCTCGGGCCAGCGCCGGCTCGTTCCGTACATTCGCATCGAGAGGTCCTGCAAGGTCTCTCCCTTGCTTAGAACCACCGTCGTGGTCACGAGGCTTTCCTTCTTCGCATTCTCTGTCATACCGAGGGCCAGCTCCGCGCTATAGCGGTCAATCATGTCCTTCGTAAGGTATTCCGGGCGAGGCTTAATGCCCGTGAGATCGAAATAAACTTTCTGCTCTGCCGAAAGCCGACTGCTTGCTTGCAAATCAGAGTTTCGCTCCAGCAGCCGATTCACCAAACCGCGATCGCTATAGAGCATATAAGAGACGCGCCTCAGGCTCTCGCCACCCACCGCCTTATAATAGGGAGAGGAACCATCGTCCCCCACCATAAGCGCAGCGGCCACTTGGTCGGTGGCCTGGGGATTTAGATCAGAAAAAAGATCTGTTTCTTTTACTTCTCCATTTTCATCGAGAAGAAGGGTTTCGTCGCTGGCAAGACCGCCATTGTCGATATCTTTTTTGCTGGCGCAAGAGAACGTGACAACAACACACAAGACCGCAAGGGCCTTGTTGAGTTGTTTCCACTGCGAAATTTTTTTCAACATCTTATCCTCTCCTGAGGGGGCTCAGAATTATTCTGAGCAAGAAAATTTCGTCTCTTTCCAGGATAAACTTAAGCGATAAGAAATGACAAAGCAAAATACTACCTCCACTTTAG
>JAKFYM010000077.1 GCA_021730855.1 Bdellovibrionales bacterium | reverse complement strand
CCTCCGAGCACGCCTCCCGTGGTGGGCGCCGAGCACCGGACACGCTACCCGCTAAAAGATGCCGCCCAGAAGCTGGTGAGCAATACGGGAACTGGTTATGAAAACCTCTACGGAACGCGGAATCTGCGCGCAGTACTAAACGGCGTATACTACCGCGGCGGCGCAAACAACTACTACCACCGCACGAATAAGCGCGACAATAGCAACCCCCTTCCCGAGGATGGACTGCAGAATCTCTGCGAGGAGGGATTTGGCAATGCGATTTATTTATACTCCACGAATTACAGCACCGCCTCTAAGAACACCCGCTGCCGCACTTTCGAGAATGTGGACAACCAGCTGAATTACCACCAGGTGAGCGTGCTCAATAGCCAGGCGAACGTGAAGAAGGTGCTGGCACTGATCTATGACCACATTCGCAACCCACGCCTTGGCCCTCTCTACATCCACTGCTGGAATGGCTGGCATGCTTCGGGCTTTGCCGCCGCGGCCACCCTCCGCCAGTTCTGTGGTTTTACGGGCGAGCAGGCCGTGAAGTATTGGGACAAAAACACGGACGGAGTGAATACAGATCCGGCTTACGAGAACATCCGCAAGAAAATCCGGGATTTCGTGCCCTATCCGGAATTCCAGCTCTCAACGGCGGAAAAAGCCAAGCTCTGCCCGAACGGCACTAGCCTGGCCTTTCCCTAAAGGCTTGGCCGCGCTATAAACGCTTTATGTCGGACTGGTATGCCCTCGAAGGCGACCGCGCCCATATCGCGCGCGAAAGAAAAAAGGCCCAGGAGCTGAAACGCTCGCAGTGGTGGAAGAACATCCTAAGCAAGGGCCTTTGCCACTATTGCCAAGGGAAATTCCCGGCCAAGGAACTCACGATGGATCATATTGTGCCCGTGGCGCGCGGAGGGAAAAGCACGCGCGGGAATGTGGTGCCCGCTTGCCGGAAATGCAATCAGGAAAAGAAGCTGAGCACGCCGGTAGAAGAGGCGCTGAAGAAGATTCGAGAGGAAGAGCCGAACTAGGGTTTGTTCTTTGGGTAAGGAAGAAATTCACCCAGTGCGCACCACGAAGCGATGCAACAAAACTGCCAACCGCCCCGCCCTCTGCCAGCCGCAGCGGCAACCGCTAACGGCCAACCGTGTGCCGCGAAACCGCGAACGGCAGCTGCTTACCGCTTCTGCAGCAGCACACTGCAACTGCTGGCCGCGAACGGCCGCACCCCTCACTCTTAGCGCTTTGCCTTTAGCACATTCAACGCCGAACCCGCCTGGAACCACTTGATCTGCTCGGTGTTCAGCGTGTGCCTCAATGTGATCTCGTCCTTCTTCCCATCACTATGGGTGAGCACGCACTTCATGTCTTTTCCCGGCGCGATGGCGGCGAGGCCGAGGATGGAGATTTTGTCTCCCTCTTTCACTAGGTCGTAGTCCGCGGGATTTGCGAAAGTGAGGGGGAGCATTCCTTGCTTCTTTAAATTCGTTTCGTGGATGCGCGCGAAACTCTTCACGACCACTGCGGCGCCATTCAGGAAGCGCGGGCTCATGGCGGCATGCTCGCGTGAGGAGCCTTCGCCATAGTTCTCGTCTCCCACCACCACCCACTGCAGGCCACGAGCCTTATAGTCGCGGGCCACGGCAGGCACTTCGCCCTTGGTGTTTGTGTAGGCGTTCAACACTTTTCCTGTGTCGCCAGTAAAGGCATTGATCGCGCCCACGAACATATTGTTGGAAATATTGTCGAGGTGGCCGCGGTACTTCAACCAGGGGCCGGCCGGAGAGATGTGGTCCGTGGTGCACTTGCCTTTGGCTTTCAAGAGCAAAGGAAGATCGAGAAGATCTTTTCCGTTCCAGGGAGTGAAGGGCTTGAGCTCCTGCAAGCGATCGCTGGCTGGCGAAATTTTTACAGACACGCTCGAGCCATCGGCCGCGGGTTGCACAAATCCCTCGCGCGCAGGGACAAAACCCTTGGGAGGAAGATCTTCGGCTTTTTTGGGCTCGCGCAGCTTAAATTTTTTGCCGTCTTTTCCCTCGAGCTCATCGTGGAGAGGATCAAAATCGAGGCGACCCGCAAGCCCCATCGCCACCACCACCTCAGGAGAGGAGATGAAGGACTGGGTCTCGGCATTGCCATCATTGCGGCCGCGGAAATTGCGGTTGAAGCTGGTGATGATCGAGTTCGTGGTGCCGTCTTTGAGATTGTCGCGCTTCCACTGGCCAATGCAGGGGCCGCAGGAATTGGTGAGGATCACACCGCCGGCTTGCTCAAGGGTGGCGAGCATGCCGTCGCGCTTGACCGTCTCGAACACCTGCTCGGATCCCGGGGAGATGAAAAATTCGCTCTTGGTTTTCAAGCCGTGATCGAGGGCTTGTTGGGCTATGTCTGTGGCCCGCGAGATATCTTCGTAGGAAGAGTTCGTGCAGCTGCCGATCAGGGCGGCCGTGAGCTCGAGCGAATAGCCTTTTTCCTTGGCTTCGGCCTTGAGCTTGGAAAGCGGGCGCGCGAGGTCAGGAGTGTGCGGGCCCACCACATGCGGCTCGAGTTCCGAGAGGTTGATCTCGATCACTTCGTCGTAATACTCGCTAGGATTCTTCAGCACTTCAGGGTCGGCGGCCAGCAGGGCTTTGTTTTTCTCGGCAAGCTCTGCGAGATCCGCGCGGTTGGTGGCGCGTAAGTAGCGGGCCATGGTTTCATCGAAGGGGAAGACAGAGGTGGTGGCGCCCAGCTCGGCGCCCATATTGGTGATCGTGCCCTTGCCCGTGCAGGAGATCGAAGCCACGCCCTCGCCAAAATATTCCACGATCTTATTGGTGCCGCCCTTCACCGTCATGATGCCGAGGAGCTTCAGGATCACGTCCTTGGCACTCGTCCAGCCATTCATCTTGCCGGTGAGCTTCACGCCCACGAGCTTGGGATACTTCACTTCCCAGGGGAAGCCGGCCATCACGTCCACGGCATCGCCCCCGCCCACGCCCACGGCGATCATGCCAAGGCCACCCGCATTCGGAGTGTGCGAGTCGGTGCCGATCATCATGCCGCCCGGGAACGCATAGTTCTCGAGCACCACCTGGTGGATGATGCCGGAACCGGGCTTCCAGAAACCAATGCCATATTTGCGCGAGACGCTCTCGAGGAAATCAAAAACTTCGCGGTTCACTTCGAGGGCGGTGGACAAATCTTTCTGCGCGCCAAAACGGCCAAGCAGGAGGTGATCGCAATGCACGGTGGTAGGAACCGCGGTGCGAGGCACGCCGGCGCTGGTGAACTGCAAGAGGGCCATCTGCGCGGTGGCATCCTGCATGGCCACGCGGTCGGGGTTCAAGAGCAGAAAACTTTTCCCGGGATCCAGCTCCTGGTTGGCGGCATCGCTCAGGTGACCCAGCACGATTTTTTCCATGAGCGTGAGCGGGCGGTTCAGGCGCTTGCGAACCACCGCAAGATTTTGGTCCATTTTTTTATAGACGTTCTGGACGAATTCTTTCGTGCTTTCGATCTGCATGGCGTACTCCTGCGAGAGATTGTGTGAATTTCAGCGTAGCATGAAATCCCACATCTCGCCTACCGCAGGACAAAAACTCCCGCCCTGAAAAGGGAACCGTCCACCCCCTGCAGCCGCCCTAGATTCTTTCAAACCAACTTACGGCCGAGAGACTTGGGCCCTTTCCCAAGCCTGGAATTCTTCGGGGCTCACGCCCGCCAACTTCAAAGCCTCAACCGTGAAGGCGTGAACATAGTTCCGGTAGCCATTGAGAAAATCTTCCTCAGTGACCGTGTAGGCAATGTCCGGCTGCACGCCCTGGTTCTCGATATATTCCCCATTGGGGCGCACCATCAGGCTCTCCGTAAGGTTTACTTTAAAAAAAGAGTTCGCCAAGGGGCCATGCTCCCGCACATTGCCGCCCGCTCCCGCCGTCTGCGCGCCAAAGAGGGTGGCGCGGCCATTGTCTTTCATGATGGCGGGGAAGGCATCGCCCGCGGAAAAATCAAACTCATTGATCAGGAGCAGAATGGGCTTCGAATAATGAACGGCGCTCGCCGGCTGAATCATCCCGAACGAACCGGTGAGGTTGAGGGAAACGCGACGCGAGAGAAAGCGGCGCGTCTGAAGCGAGTGGTAGATCTCGGCCTCGAGAAATTCAAAGCGGGGCTTGAGCGCATTGGCTGTGGCATCCGCGCTGTTTTGCGCCAAAATATCCGAAAGCTCCTGGTTCACGCTCTGAAAAGTCCGCAGCCAATTCAGGCTGGGCCGCAGCTCGAAATTGATGTCCTTAAAGCTTTTATTGGCAAAGAGGCTCACGATATCGGCCATATTGGTGACAGAACCGCCGGGATTATTAGTCTGGTCGATCACCAGCACATCGGTATTTTGCTCTAAGGTATAAACAGCTCTTGTGAAGGTCTCTACCGAGCTCTTTTCCTGGTAGGCGGGGATGCGTAACACCCCGATGCGCTTGCCGGCGCGTTCGTAGATCGCCGCCGTCATCGAGACGCCAGGCAGGGGCTTCGCGTCGGCCGGGAGCATAAAAAAAGATTCCCTTTGCCCGAGAGTTTCCATGCCCGCTCGCTCCCACTCCCGCAGCTCAGAAGCCGGCAACGAGAGATTAAAGATGGGAAGCTCCTTGAGCTGGGTAAACCAATCGCCGGAAGAGGGAGGCTCTAGCGTCCACAACTCCTGCCGCCCTTGGAGATCATCCAGTTCCAGAAGCGGAGTGCCCTTATTGGCCCAGGTGGCCATGACCGTGATGGGATCGGCCGCTCCTCGTGGACGCACCGTGATGGTGGTGGAGCCTTTCGGCACTTCCAGGCCCGAGGATTCCGAACGATTCGTTAGGCGCATGGCAGCAAATCGCAACGAGCTTAGCTCATTGCCCGACGGAGCAAAGGATGCGATGTCGGCCAGCAATTGGTCCACTGGCATTCCACCCAAAGCAAGAAGTTCATCCCCCCGCGTAAAAGGAAAGAGGCTTTCCGGCAAGCGCAAGCGGTCGATCTCACTGATAAGAACCTTGCCCTCCACGAGGTCACAGACAAATCCCAAAGAAGCCCGGTAATTGGAAGGGATGATCGGGCTCACATGCGCATCCTGCAACTGGGCCGTGAACAGCGCGAGCGTGCGGTAAAAGGCGGCATCGTCTCTAGCGGCTAAGATTTCGTCGCGATAACGATCCACCGCCGCAGCCCAATTTAGGCCCACCACTTTTTCTTTCCAGTGGAGCGGCCCGTAATTGCGCTCGATCAATGTGACAAGCTGTTCAAAATCCGCCAAGCGCTGGGCAGGAGAGAGCGCCGCAGACGCGGTGCTCAGGCCGAAGACCAAGCTAAGGATCACGAGGATGCCAGAGTAAATCTTCATTTTTTGTCCCTCTCTCGAATGCAGAACTTATAGCTCCTACGAATTTTTCAAGTCAAAATAAATGTGCCGCTTTAACGATCGACAATGCCGTG
>JAKFYM010000302.1 GCA_021730855.1 Bdellovibrionales bacterium | reverse complement strand
ATTTTGGAACTCCGTGAGGCAGAGCTCGAGGGCGCGCTGGGCATCGAAGGCGGAATGCACGCGGCCCAGGCGCTTGAGGCGCTCGTCGTGCAGGCTTTGGATTCCTAGCGAGAGGCGATCTGATCTATGGGGTACCCGGCCAGCCCGAGGCCGAGCCCGCCGCCTCCGCGCGCACCATGGCGGAGATTGGGCTGCAGCATATTTCGGCCTATCACCTCACTTTGGATTCCAACCACTTTCTTCACGCCAAGCTCCCGCAGGATGATTTTGCCTGGAAGCAAATCCAGCTGATGGCCGAAGCCCTAGAGGGCAGGGGATTTCGTCACTATGAGATCTCCAATTTTGGCTTGCCCGGCTTTGAGTCAAAAAACAACCGCAACTATTGGCGAGGCGGCCCCTACCTAGCGCTTGGCCCTTCGGCCCATGGCTTCGATGGGGACCGTTTGCGCTGGCGCAATCTTTCCGACTGGGAGGGTTATGTGCAGCGCCTGGAGGCTGGAGCTTCGCCTCGCGAGGAAACCGAGGAACTTAGCGAGGAGCAGCGAAAAATCGAGGTGATTTTCACCAGCCTGCGCACTTCGGAAGGGCTCGATCTAGAAGCTTTTGCGAGCAAATTTGGCAGTCTGGAGCAGGGGCGCGAAGCAGCGTTTGCGGCATGGGAAAAAGACGGGCTAGGGAAGGTGACAAACGGCCATTTCGTGCTCAGCTTTGCGGGGCGGATGCTAGCCGACGAAATCACCCGCAGGCTGCTCTAGAAAGGCCCCAGCGGCAAAAAGGAAAGTTGAGAAAAAGCCTTCTCTTCCTTGACAGAAGCCTGGGCACTCCCATATTTGAGGTAAGCACAGGCCAGACAGGAGCCATAGGGAAAAATACAATGAATACAGAGAGTTCCAAAGAAACACCCAACCCCCAAGAAAGCGGCGCCCAGGAGGGCGAAACCACGGGAAATGGCCATATTGCGGGGGATGGAGAGGCAAAAACCAACGAATGGCAGGAAAAGCTGCAGGAGGCAGAGAAAAAGTATCTCTATCTCTACTCGGACTTTGAGAACTTTCGCCGCCGCAATGAGCGGGAGAGAACTGAATTTTTGAAGTTTGGCAATGAAGGCTTCCTGCGGGATCTCTTGCAGGTGGTGGATAACTTTGACCGGGCCCTGGTGCATGCACGCTCGCAGCCCTCGGAAAAGGGCTCGTCCCTAGCCCAGGTAAGCCAAGGAATCGAGATGATCCACTTGCAAATGATGGAGGCCCTGCGCAGCCAAGGGGTGGCGGAGATCCAAGCAATTGGCAAAAAATTCGATCCCGCCTTTCATGAGGCAGTGGGAGAAGAAGAGGCGGATGCAGAGCCCGGAATGGTGCTGAAAGAAATGCAAAAGGGCTATTTGCTGCACGGAAGACTATTGCGGGCCGCGCGCGTGATCGTGGCGAAGAAAAAAGATTAGTAACCAATTTTAATTTATTAGGAGGCATTTATGGCTAAAATTATCGGAATCGACCTTGGAACCACCAACTCTTGCGTGGCCGTGCTGGAGGGCGGAAGCCCGAAAGTGATCGCTAACGCGGAAGGCGCTAACACCACCCCTTCGGTGGTGGGATTTACAGACACGACCGAGCGCTTAGTGGGGCAAATCGCCAAGCGCCAGGCAGTGACCAACCCTGAACGAACCATTTTTGAAGTAAAGCGCTTGATCGGACGCAAATTCGGCTCACGCGAAGTGCAAGAGTTCATGAAGGTGGCTCCCTTCAAGATCGTGGAAATGAAAAATGGCGACGCCGGCATCGAAGTGCAAGGCAAGCAGTATTCTCCCCAGGAGATCTCGGCCCAGACCCTGATCAAGATGAAAAAAACCGCGGAAGATTATCTCGGCCATGCTGTCACCGAAGCGGTGATCACCGTGCCCGCTTACTTTGATGATTTGCAACGGCAGGCCACCAAAGACGCCGGCCGCATCGCCGGTCTCGATGTGAAACGCATCATCAATGAGCCCACGGCTGCCGCCCTGGCCTACGGCCTAGATAAAAAACATGATATGAAAATCGCCGTATTCGATCTCGGGGGCGGAACCTTTGACGTTTCCGTGCTCGAAATCGGAGATGGTGTGTTCGAAGTGAAAGCCACCAATGGCGACACCTTCCTTGGCGGCGGTAACTTCGACCAAAAAATCATCGATTTCCTGGCCGACGAGTTCAAAAAAGAAAACGGCATCGACCTGCGCAAAGACAAAATGGCCCTGCAGCGCCTGAAAGAGGCCGCCGAAAAAGCCAAACATGAGCTCTCGAGCGCGCTCGAAACCGCCGTGAACCTGCCCTTCATCACGGCCGATGCCTCAGGCCCCAAGCACTTGAACATCACGCTTTCGCGCTCCAAGCTCGAAGCCCTGGTTTCCGACTTGATCGAGAAGCTCGTGAAGCCCTGTGAAGTGGCGCTCAAAGATTCTGGCTTCGCTAAAAGCGACATCAACGAGGTGATCCTAGTGGGCGGTATGACCCGCATGCCGAAGGTGCAGGAAAAAGTGCGCGAGATTTTCGGTCGGGAGCCGTCCAAGGGCGTGAATCCCGATGAAGTGGTGGCCGTGGGCGCCGCGATCCAAGGTGGGGTATTGCAAGGGGACGTGAAAGACGTGCTCCTGCTCGACGTGACTCCACTTTCCCTGGGGATTGAGACCCTCGGTGGAGTGTTCACCAAATTGATTGAGAAAAACACCACCATTCCGGCGAAGAAATCGCAAACCTTCTCCACCGCTGCCGACAATCAGACGGCCGTGACCATCAATGTGCTGCAGGGGGAGCGCGAGTTCGCGACCGACAACCGGCCCCTGGGACGCTTCGACCTCGTGGGCATTCCTCCCGCTCCGCGTGGATTGCCGCAAGTGGAAGTGACCTTCGATATCGATGCCAACGGCCTCGTGAATGTGTCGGCCAAAGACCTAGGCACAGGCAAAGAGCAGAAAATCCAGATCACGCCGAGCTCGGGCCTCACGGAAGACGAAATCAAGCGCATGGTCACCGACGCCGAAAAGCACCGCGCCGAGGACGAAACCCGCCGCAAAACAGTGAACGCGAAAAACGAACTGGATGGCCTCACCTATTCCGTGGAGAAAACGCTCAAAGAAAACGAGAGCAAGGTGGAAGCTGCCACCAAAACGGAAGTCGAATCCGCTGTGGCTGCCGCAAAAACGGCCCTTGAAGGAACCGATGCCGACAAAATGAAAACGGCCCTCGAAGGCTTGCAGCGCGCTTCCAATAAAATGGCGGAAGAACTCTATAAGAAAACCGCCACCGCCCAGCAGGAAGCCGGCGCTGCCCAGGGCCAGCAATCGGGCAATGGACATGGAACGGAAGACGGCAAAACAGAGAAAAAAGATGGCGACGATGTGATCGACGCTGACTTTAAAGAACTATAAGCTAGAATACGGGCAATTAACGAAATGAGGCCGCCAGCATTTTTTGCTGGCGGTTTTTCCTATGGCCACCAAACGTGACTACTATGAAATTTTAGACGTCCCGAAGAATGCTTCGAGCGAAGATCTAAAAAAATCCTACCGCAAAAAAGCGGTGCAGTTTCATCCTGACAAAAATCCGGGGAACAAAGTCGCCGAAGAGCAATTCAAAGAGCTCTCTGAAGCCTATGAAGTGCTCTCCAATCCCGACAAACGCCGCACCTACGATCAGTTCGGCCATGCCGGAGTGAATAGCAGCATGGGTGGTAGCGGCTTCAGTGGTTTCGAAAGTGGAAATATCAACGATATTTTTGGCGACATCTTCGGCGATATCTTCGGCCAGACCGGAGGCGGCCGCCGGCGACGTGGCCGTTCCCAAGGGCGCCCCGGCGAAGACCTTTCGATCGACATCGACATCGCCTTTGAAGATGCGGCCTTTGGTAAATCCGAAACCCTAGAAGTATGGCGCGAGACCGCTTGTGAAAAATGCACAGGCACTGGCTCCAAATCAGGCAAAGCCCATGCCTGCCAAGCTTGTGGTGGCATCGGGGAAGTGCATTTCCAACAAGGATTTTTCAGCGTCTCTCGCCCATGCCCCACCTGCCATGGGGAAGGCTATGTGATCAAGGATCCCTGCGACGGATGCCGTGGCCATGGCCGCATCCAGAAAAAATCCAAGATCGAAGTGCGCGTCCCACCCGGGATCGACAATGGCCAACGGCTCAAGCTTTCCCGCGAGGGTAATAGTGGGATCCGTGGGGGCGAAAATGGCGATCTCTACGTGAATATCCAAGTCAAAGCCCATTCGATTTTTGAGCGCGATGGCGAGAACGTGATTTGCGACGTGCCCATTTCTATTGCTCAAGCCGCCATCGGCGCAGAGATCGAAGTGCCTAGCCTGGACGGCAAAGTGAAGGTGAAAATCCCGAGTGGAACGCAAAGTCATCAGACTCTCCGGCTCAAAGCCAAGGGCATCCCGCGGCTCGGCGGCTATGGACGGGGAGACCAACTCCTGCGTATACTAGTCGAAACTCCGACGAAGCTTTCGCAGAAGCAAAAGGATCTCTTGCTCGAACTCGAAAAAAGTTTCGGCAATGATTCCCAGCCCCTCACGCGCAGCTTCCTCGGCAAAGTGAAGGATCTCTTTGGATGAAATTCTCCTCGATCTGGCCGGCAGCGCTTCTCGTCTGTGTGGCGCTCACGGCGCAGGCCGATGCCCCCGAAGGGGGTAGTCTCTATGATGCCGCCGAGCGCTTCTATTTGCAGAGCAACGCCACGAGCGCGCTGCAGTCCTTAGACAAATTTTTTTCCACCCAAGCCGCGCAAGCGCCCGCAAGAGACCGCATCCGCGCGCACAACCTGCGGGGATTGATCCATTTCCAGTCGCGGAATCTGCAGCAAGCGGTGCAGGAGTTCGAAATCTCCGTTCAGTTGGCCAACCGCTCCTTAGACCAAAGCGATTCCCTCCTCCACCTCACGCGCTACAATCTGGGCAATGCGCTCTTCCAGATGAATCGGCCGGCGGATGCGCTCGAGCTCCTGGGCACGGTGAATCCCGAAGCCCTCGACCAAGACACCCGCATGCGCTTCCATCATCTTTTTGGCAATGTGCTGGCCAAAGGAAACCAACCGCTAGACGCGATTCTGCAATATCTCCTGGCCGCCAACCTCGCCAAAGATGTGGCCGCTCGCGATACCTTCCTGCAAAAAGCCATGACGTCCGCCAAAGGGATTTATTTAAAAACTCCAAAAGAAGATTTGCAGAAGATTTCTAGCCTCTCGCTTCCCGACAAAAGCGCCGCCGGAATCACGGCACGCATCCTGATCGCTCGCGGACATATGTATGCCGGTGATCCCAATGAGGCCGCAGACCTTTTGAGATCTGTCTTATCCGATGCCGAGCCCACGCATCCCCTGCGGGTGAAGGCAGAAGAGATGCTCGCCGACCTAAGCCAGCTCTCCGATGTGAAGCCAAATGTGGTGGGCGTGCTGCTTCCCCTATCGGGGAAG
>JAKFYM010000091.1 GCA_021730855.1 Bdellovibrionales bacterium | reverse complement strand
GGGTCGGAGCCGTGCTTGTTTTTGTGCCCCAGATCGCGATCCTCTTTTTCCTGATCGGAGTTTTGGAATACACCGGCTATCTTCCGCGCGTGGCCTATATGGTGGATCGGCTGCTCAAGCCCTATGGTCTTGACGGCAAGGTGTTCATCCCGCTTCTCTCTTCGGTGGCTTGTGCGGTGCCTGGTATCATGGCCACACGCACGATCGAGAGCCAGCGCACCCGCCTGATCACGATCATGATTTCTCCGCTCATGACCTGTTCGGCGCGATTGCCCGTCTACACCCTGCTGATTTCCGCCTTCATTCCCGCCACGATGATTGGGCCCTTCACTTTGCCGGGCCTGGTGATGTTTGGCATGTACCTCCTCGCCGTGGTGGTGGCCTTAGGCGTGGCCCTGTTGCTGCATCGCCTGGGCTTCCAAAAACAAAAACATGTGGTGGATTTCATCCATCTTCCGCATTACCGCCTGCCCAATTGGCCGGAGCTTTTCCGCTATGTTTGGTTGCGGGTCTATGCTTTTTTACGAAAAGCTGGAACCATCATTGCCGGGATGGCGATCCTCTTGTGGTTCCTCCTCTCTTTTCCGATGACGGATTCTCCGGCCATGCTGCAGGAGTGGGAAACCCTGCAGGCGCAAGCCCAAACGGCCGATCGGGATGAGCGCTTGGCCACGCTCGAGGCCCAGCGCTCATCCTATCGTTTGGAAAATAGTTATGGCGGAAGGGTGGGGAAATTCTTAGCCCCCGTTTTTTATCCCATCGGCTATGACTGGAAGCTCACGATCGGCGTCTTGGGATCGCTCGCAGCGCGCGAGGTGTTTGTGGCCACCCTGGGCACGGTGTTTGCCTTAGGCACGGTGGACGAGCATTCCGAGGGCCTAACCAAGACCCTGGTGGAGAGCCGCACTCCTGAGGGTCGGCCCGCCTATACCATCGCCACCTGCCTGAGCCTGCTCGTATTTTTTGCTTTCTCGCTCCAGTGCGTGTCTACCTTGGGTGTGGCCAGGCGGGAAACCAATTCCTGGAAAATCCCGGCTGTGATGTTCGGGTATATGTTTGTCCTGGCCTATGTCTCTGCTTTTGCCGTGTATTGGCTGGCCAGACTCTTCCTTGTTTAGAGCCTAAAGTCCTTTGTTTTCCCCTCCGATAGGCTTTTGATGAACCGCAAAATCCTTCTCGTTTTTTTTGCAGCCCTTTTCTTTTTTGCCGCTGGCATCTGCTTTCATTCGCTACTCCCACGTCCCGTGCGTGAGCTAGCGGCCGTGGAAACTGGCAGTCGCGAGCCCCAAGCCACAGATCGCGGCGATGCACGCGTCTCCAGGGCCCTCGAAGCCTGCCTTTCGACCAACAATCCCACCGGCCGCGTGAATTTAAATAAAGTGCGTGTAGACGGCCGTAATTGGTCGATCCTCACCATGGCCTGCACCGGCGAACGCGCCAAGGCTCTCTACGATGCCGTGGCGCCCTTTAGCACCGAACAGTATGTGCCTTTTAGCGATGGAAAAAGGGGAGTGGGCCGATTTTTTGGCCGTCTCTTCCCGCCCAGCCAATGCGTGCGGGCGATCGGCGTGAGCCGTGGGGCTGAACTGAATCTCTATACCTGCTCGGTCCGCCTCGACCTCGACCACGAACTGGTCAAAGACCTACGGCTCTGATTTCCACTCCACGCGGGGGAATAAGGGATCACCCTTAGTCACTTTCGCGCCCACGGGTATGGCTCGGGTTTTCCTCGCATCAGCAAAATTTGGTTTCGGCGTCCAGCCCACGGACTGCAAGAGCTCCTGCATTTTTGTGGGCATCACCGGAGTGAGCAGAAGGCCCGCCACTCGTAGCACTTCGAGGCAAGCCCCCAGGGTTTCGGCCGCCGCCGGGAGATCGGTTTTCACTTGTTTCCAAGGGGCGCGGTCTCCCACATATTTATTGGCCTCATTCAGCACTTCCACCACCTGCACCACGGCACCTTGAGGGTCAAGGGCCTCAATTTTTTCGCGCACGCGATTGGCCAGGCCTTCGAGGCTCTGGAAGAGGCTTGTGGTCTCAGGCGCAAGAGGGCTAGGCAGGGCCGGAGCGGCTCCTTCGAAGTTTTTGTCCACGAGATTAGTCACCCGGGCGAGGAGATTGCCTAGATTGTTCGCAAGGTCGGCATTCACCCGGCTCACCACGAGCTCTGGCGCAAAGGTGGAGTCATTGCCGAGGGCGATGTCGCGGATGAGAAAATAGCGCAGAGAATCCACCCCCACGATGTCTTTCAGGTCGAGGGGCTTGACGGCATTGCCCTTGGACTTGCTCATCTTGCCCCCATCGGCGGCAAGCCACCAGCCGTGGCCGAAGATCGTTTTGGGCAGGGGCACGCCTAGGGCCATCAGCATCGTGGGCCAATAGACGGCGTGCGTGGTGAGGATGTCCTTGCCGATGAGATGGACGGGAGGAGTGTCGACCCACCAGGTTTGGAATTCTTGGGCCCGCTCTTTTTGCTGGTAGCCCATGCCGGTGGCATAGTTCAGGAGGGCATCGAACCAGACGTAGGTCACATAATCTTTGTCGAAAGGAATCTCGATGCCCCAGGCGAGGCGCGCTTTGGGACGCGAGATGCAGAGATCGTGCAAAGGCTGGCGCAAGAATCCCAGCACCTCGTTGCGGCGAAAATCGGGTTGGACAAAGTCCGGATTTTTTTCAATGTGCGCGATCAGCTCTTTTTGGTAGCGCGACATACGGAAGAAATAATTTTTCTCCTTGATCGGCACCACCTCATTGCCCTGGGGAGTTTTGCCGTCCACTAGGTCTTTTTCGGTGTAAAAAATCTCCTCGCTGACGGAATAGAGGCCCTCGTAGTCTTCGGCATAGATCTCGCCCTTGTCCCACAGCTCTTGGAGGCAATCCTGCACGGCCTTTTTATGGAAGGCATCGGTGGTGCGAAAAAAAACATCGTATTCAATGCCGAGCTCGAGCCAAATCTTACGCCAGTTCTCCTGCATTTCATCGCAATGTGCCTGAGGGCTTAAGCCCCGCTTGGCGGCGGCCTGCTCCACTTTTTGGCCGTGTTCGTCCACACCCGTGAGGAGCCGCACTTCTTCGCCAAAGAGTTTATGGTAGCGAGCCAAGACATCGGCCGTCACCGTGCTATAGGCATGGCCGATATGCGGGAGGTCGTTCACGTAGTAAATGGGGGTGGTGATATAAAAGCGCGGCATGGCCCAAGCTTACTCTTTTCGCGTGGCCTTGGCTACGGGGCTCCCCAGCTCCACGAGTGTCTCCAAGCCCTGGGCCGTATGCTCGAGCAGGTCGGCCGTGGGCACCCAGGCACCGGCCTCGCCGTAGACCACCACGGTGGACCCGCCAAAAAGAAAGTAGCCCTTTTCTTCGCCACGGCGAAAGCTTGGCTGGGAATGGGTCTGCACAATTTTTCCTACGCAAAGGGCGCCCACTTCCACATAGGCGAGCGCGCCAAAGTGCTTGGTCTCGAGCACCGAGACATGCCGTTCATTGCCAAGGAAAAGATCGGGCTTTCGCACCAGAGCCCGCGGGTTCACGGAATGGAGCTTGCCTGTCTCTTGATGAAAAGTCGTGAGCTGGCCATCATCGGGAAAATGAAAGCGATGGTAGTCTACCGGGCAGAGGCGCGCGAGCAGGCAGGCACCGCCCCGGAAACGCTCTTTGCCTTTTAGGCCGCCGAGTAGGGAGAGGGGATCTAGGCGCAGGCCTTTTATGGGAATTTCTATAGGTGTGTCGGTCTCGCGGAAGGCAAGATAGCGGGCTTCGGCAAAGGCGCCCATGGTGAGAGGGTCCGTGGGGAAAGGGCGAAGGTTTGGCCGAAAGCGCCGGATGAAAAAATCGTTGAACGAAGCAAAAGGGCCTGGCTCGTACTGTTCCCTAGGCACGGAGAACTGTTGGATGAAGGGATCCACCTTGCGGCGGCTCCAACCGGAGGATTGCAACCGGCCATAGAGCCGACTAAAGGCCTTGCGCACGAGGAGGGTGTCGGCAAAGGCAAAACCCAGGGCGTTGCCGTACAACAAGTCCACAAAACTACCCCCATACACAGTTTCTGTTTCTAGGCGGCTCGTGCGGCGGTTCCAGTATTGGATGGCGTTCATGGCTGGCAATGGATGCAGGAAGCGGCGGCTTCCGGCACGGGTCCTTGGCAATGGGAGCAAAGATAGGCTCCGCTGGGGGAGAGATCAGGGGTCACGGCCACCCGTTGGTCAAAGACAAAACACTCTCCTTCCCAGTGGGCGCCGCCCGCTTGCTCGAAATACCCCAAAATTCCGCCCTCGAGCTGAAAGACCTGCTGGAAACCAAGGGACTCTAGGTAGGGGGCTGCCTTTTCGCAGCGGATTCCGCCCGTGCAGTAAGTGACCACTTTTCGTTTTTTCCAATCCTCGGGAATAGTTGCGGCGGCCTCAGGGAAGTTTACAAAGTGCTCCAGCTGCAAGGAATGCGCACCAGAGAATTTTCCTAAACGAACCTCATACTCATTGCGAGTGTCGAGCATCAGGAAATCCTCCTTTTCCGCAAACCAAGCCGCAAGCTCCTTCGGGCGAAGGCGCGTTGCCGCTTTCGCAGGGGGAGAAAAGTTCTCCACGCGGAAAGTGACGATTTCTGTTTTGGTCTTCAGGCTAAGCTTGGCAAAGGGCAGGGTGGGCGAGAAGCTTTCTTTGACGGCGACTCCGGCAAAAGAAGGATTTTTCGCAAATCCGGCCAAGGCCCTGCGCACGTTTGCTTCTGGTCCTGCTAAAAACGCATTCATCCCTTCGGGAGCCAAAATAACCGTGCCCAAGACGCCGAGGGGAACTAGAAGTTCTTCTAGCTCTTTCCTTCGGGCGCCAAGGTCGGCAATGGCCTCGAACTGATAGAACGCGACATTGAGGAAGTTCATGCACTTCTTCTTATCGCGATTCCAAAAAAAATGAAATTTTAGCGTTTTTTGCGGCTGAGGCCGAGGCTCTTGCGCAAGTGTTTCTCATTCTCTTTCATCATGAGACGCAACACTTCATCGCCGTTCAGGTCATAGAGCTGAACCAAGAGCTTCAATTTATTCAACGGAGGCGCGCAGAGGCCTCGTTCAAAATTGGAAATAAACTGGGGAGAAGAATAGCCAAGCTTGGTAGCAACATCGCCTTGGCTAAGACCTGCCTTCACCCTTTTGGATTGCAGGAAATCTCCCAAAACCTGAAAAAGTTCTTTCATAAACGAAAACTCCTCAACGAGCACTGTGAAAGCGCATAATCTATAGTCAGATTCGGTGAGGAAGCAACATTTTTTTTAAGAAATCGTCGGGATGGGTGAAGAGCTAAATAAAAATCATTCGCAAGAGAGGTTTTTGGGTGTTTTTGGGTCTTGACAGCTTTTCTCGACGGTAAAAAAATCACCCGGGTGAGCTGCATTTTTGCCCGAGGCACGCTTGTGCAATCTTATAATTTGAGGTCTACGCTGATGGGGCAGTGGTCGGAGC
>JAKFYM010000117.1 GCA_021730855.1 Bdellovibrionales bacterium | reverse complement strand
GGAGGGATTGGCGCGGGGGTGAGTGAGCGCGCGAGCGCGAGTGGGGCGGAGGCCCAGGGCTGAGTGAGCGCGGAGCGCGAGCGGGTGCGGGAGTCGGGCCTGGTACGGGACTTTAGCGGCACAGAGAGGGCGATTGACCTGGTGTTACTAAGGGCGCCCCTGAGTAGGTTTTCTCGGAGGGATGAAACGGGGGTGGCCGAGGCCTTCACCCCCAGATCCTACAATCTCACAAAGATCCCGGAGGCACCGCGATCAAGCCAGAGAGATAAACTTCAGACGGGGTCGACACCGGCGCGCCCCCACCCAAGGGATTGAACATATTTCTTTCCACATTATCGAGAGCGAATAGGCTGCGCACGCTATGGGCCTCGATCACCTCGCCCTGGTAGCCAACGAAGACGTGGTACCCGGTGTGGGCAAAGCCGACGAAAAAAGGAACTTCTAGAAACTCCCGCGGCACCTGGGTGCCGAAACCATTCAAGGTGCGGCGGTCGTCTACATAATATTCATAGTACTTTCTTTTGGGGCCCATCACGCTGTCGTAGCGGATCTTGTGGTAGCCCCAGACATTCTTCGCATTGTTTGGCGAGCGCTCCTGATCGTCCAAATCCCACTGTACGTTTTGCCTGGGATCGGGATTCCAGTAGACGAGCTTCCAGCCGAGGGCCTGGAGCCCGAGCATAATGGCCGGGCCGATATTGTTGTTCAGCTTATTGAAGGCGTCGATCTTTTCCCAGAATCTCACCTGACCGGCGGCCTCAAAACCCATGCGCAGACAACGGCGCGCCAAGTCCACGCAGCTCATGCTGGTCATCTGGCTCTCCAGGCTCGGATCGAGTCCACGAGCACGGAGCGCGGGGCGAATGGGATGGAGCACTTCTCCATCGCTACGGCGGCCGGGCACCTCACCCTTGATGTAGCGTCGGTTGCCAAAATATTTTGAGACCCGATGGTCTTCGAAAAAACGAACGTGCTCACGCCACACATTATCTAAACATTGCGCGGAGACTTCGTTGACGATCCCAATTTTTGCGAAATGTGCGGCTTTTTCGGCTTCGGTGAAGGAGATGGAGCCCTTATAGGCGAAGGCTTGAGGGATCGAGGCGAGGCAGAAGAGTAGGGCGAATAGGGGGAGAAAAAACAGAGGGAGGGATTTTATTGAGCTTAATTTCACAGAGTCTCCTCAAGCGGTGTGGGATTTTTGCGCGAGCGGAAGTTAGCATTGGGGACAATGCGTCGCAATATTTTTCTGTCAGGAGTGGGATGGATGCAGTGAGTGCGGAGCACGAGCGGGAGGAGGACGCTTCTCTGCCAGGCCTGCCTAGCTGCGGGGCTTTGTGGGGGTGACTTGGCGTGACTAAGGGCGCGCTTGGGGAGAGTCTGGGGCGTGTCGGGGAGTGAGTGCGGCACGAACGAGACTTAGAAATGCGTGGATGGTTTGGGGCGCTTGCAGGGAGAAGTTTTTCTTGCTGAGGGCGCTGGACCGTGCACTCTGGATTTCTCATGGCAGCGGGATTTTTTTGCCTAGTGGCTTGCTCGGGAAGTTTTTTTTCGGTGGACCCGATTTTTCTTTCTCTCCTCTTGACAGCCTTTTTCGCGCAAGAGCTCACTTTTCTTGCTTCTATTTTTATCCGCGCTTGAGGCGCTCGTATTTGCGCTCTATGAGTAGCAAATCGCAGCTTTCTTTTTTCTTGTCGGAATTTCTTCTCGTGCCTCCTGGATCGCCTGCCCTTGCGTAAAAATCCCCGCGAAAAACCTATGGTAGCTTCGGAAAAATTACGGAGGTACCCCATGGACTTGAGCAAAAAGAAAAACCACGAACTTCTAGCGGAGCTAAAAGACCTCACCGGGCAGGAACGCTTGCTGGTCACTCGAGTGCTTCTTTACTTACAAGAAGTAGAAAAAAGAAAACTTTTTTTGGAAGAAGGTTATTCCTCCCTTTTTGCCTTCTGCACGGAATTTCTTCTCTACACCCCGGCCGAAGCCCAGGTGCGCATCGAAGCCATGCGTCTCGGAAAAGAAATCCCTGAAGTGATCGAAAAAATAAAAGAAGGGAAAGTTTCGCTCTCCAATGCCGCCGAGGCACAGGGGCATTTTCGCCGGGAGGAGAAAAAGAGAGTTGTTCCTAAAGAAGAAAAAGAAGAGGTGCTCGAGAGCCTCTATGACTGCACCACCCGAGAAGCCGAAAAGAAGCTTAATGAGCGCTATGATCCCGAAGCCAAGGTGAAGCTTTCTTTCTACGCCAGCCCTGAGCTCCTAGAAAAACTAGAAAAATGCAAAGGCCTGCTGGCGCATCAAAATTATGAGGGAGATCTTGCTAAGCTCATCGAGATCCTCGCAGATAAGGCACTCAAAGAGCATGATGCGCCCGTACGAAGCGCGCCCCAAGCGCAGAAAACGCAGGAAAATCGAACCCGCCATATCCCCAAAGCCACCCAGGCCTTTGTGTGGGCAAGAGCCAAGGACCAATGCGAATACGAAAAGAATGGCAAACGCTGCACAAGCAGGCACGCCCTAGAAATCGATCATATTGTCGAATACGCCAAAGGAGGCAGCAACGAACCAGAGAATCTCCGGCTTCTCTGTTCTGCTCACAATAAGTTCCGGAATTTCCAGCAGTCGGGATAATTGAAACGCTAAGCTGAAAAAATCTAAGCTGGAATCATTAGCCACTAACCCAGTCCACAGAGCATGGCCAAGGTATTGTCCGATCGTAGACAGACTTATTAGCAAGTGCTAGGCAAGCTAGATGTATAAACGTCGACACATTGGTCTCACGGCATTGGCTTTCGTTATTATTGCCTCGATCGGATATTATTGGCTTCCGGATCGAATTATGTTTTGGTTTATCAAAACACAGAAGCTCGCCATGAAATGTTCTTATCCTGACGGCCAAGAGTGCAAAAAGACCGATCAGTGTGTGTTTCTTAATCCGAAGGCGAGCATTTGTTTTCCAAAGCCAACCAGCGAGTCGCCCCACATTCTTTTTCCAAAAATAGTTACGAGCCGATCCATATGCACCCAAGGGCCTCGCTCAAATCAAGGAAGAACGCATAGCTACTTAAATACCGCCTACGCTGTGGATCTATCCTCTCCTAAGAGCGATACGAATGCTGAAATTATTTCGGCGTTCGATGGTTTGGCGATGATCCATGAAGGCTGCAATAACCAGGATGACAGGGACTTCAATAACGACTCGTGCGGAAGTGGCTTTGGAAACTGGGTGGCTGTCTTTGATCAGAAATCTGATTTGATCGCTTTTTACGGACATTTGAGAAAGATTTTCGTCAAAAATAAAGATCTAGTTCATGCGGGCCAAACCCTTGGAGAAGAAGGAAAGACGGGGGCCGCAGGACATCGTCACCTGCACTTCAGCCTACATCGCAATATTTGGAATATGACGCCTGAGCTATTTCAAAAATACAACCCAGCACTTCCTCCAAGTATTCCCTGGAAAACCACGATTCGCGATTCGTCTGGAAAAACAAAAACTGTTGACATTACTGACTTGCCTTGCCTTGATAATAACGATCTAACGCGTCCCTCATTTGCCGGTGGTTAATCTCTCAGGGCACCGTCTACCCCACTCACGATCTGACCAGACCCGCATGTTCGGCTAGCTACAGCCGCGCCAATCCAGAAAAAATCGCGCCACCCCAGGTAAACTATACTTTACATCCGCTGAAGTAAAGTATAGTTTACCTCCGTGTTTAACAAAGTAAAAGCAGCTAGGCTGAATCAGGGAAAGGCACAAAACGACTTGGCTTCCTATTGCGATGTCACCAGACAAACCATTCACGCGATTGAAGCACAAACCCTAAAGCCTTCGGTCTATCTCGCGATGAAAATTTCAAAATTTCTATCGATGAAGGTGGAAGATATTTTCTTTCTGGAGAAGAAAAAATGAATGAGCTGTTTGAAATAGTATTTACTATTATTGCATTTTCACTTCTTTTTTTGATAGGAGGCTTGGCGCTCCTAATGCCTGTGCGAAATTTATCCGCAGAAATTCAAAAAAATGCGCTAAACGGGGATGATTTGAGCCGAGAGATAGTAAAGAACGCACGAATGCTATCGCATCAGTATATACTTACCCTTTCCTGGACGGCTGTGTCTTCGCTCTATCTGCACCCAATCCTTCTTCCATACTGGAAAACCTACAATAGTGAGGGAACCAGTACCGGTTTAATGATGGCTTTACTACTCATTGCAGGGGTTTTCGCCGTCGCACAACAAACCTTCAAGATGAAAGCGATCGCAAAGCAATTTGATTTCCCCATCGTTAACATAAGGAATTACGCGATTTCACTAGCCGTTGGCATTCTCTTCCTATGCCTTCTTCTGTACCGACCGGAGAATGCAGAGGCAGCTAATTATGCTTTTAGGGCACTCATGGCAATTATCGTTCCTAGCTTGTGGTTTGAAAGATTTTGCCAAAAATGGGTACTATCCGCGTATAGCGGTTTAGATGAAAATTAAGGGGTATAGCCCCCCTTGCCATCGAGATAAACCTTCATCAGGCGCGCCAGAAATAATATTCACCTAAAAACTGTTTATGCTTGATAAGAAAAATACACGAGATCTAGCCCAAGCTAGAATACAGAGCTGGGATTTAACTCACTGGGCTGCCATCCAGTAGAGTCGTATAGAATCATCAGATCATCACAAGTTATACAATGAGGTAGAACAATACCTTGCACCTCTATTTTCGATTCCTGAAGTCTCACTAGACTATTCTCTAACTGTTTCATTACAGAGTAGTCTTCTGGCGGGCTAGGAGAGAGCGCTTTTCGACCTCGGCCAGTTCTAACAACTTCTGGTGAATCCAACCCCAAGTCTGGGTGAGTATGTATGTGAACTATTCTTTTAATTTTTTTAAAAAAACTGCCTGATCTATGTCTACCTTCATTGATCGCCAAAGACATATCTTCGCCTAGAATGTGATGCTTCTCGTTAGATGTAAACTTCATTACTTGAGTGCTGCCATCAGCATATTCCACTATGACCGCACCGTATTCACGAAAGCGACCACCTTGTTCTGACCGAGACCTGTTTTTTAAGTCGTTTAATAAAGTACGCATACTTTTTGATTGAGTAGAAATCGATGCTGTTTGCCAACTAAACCTTCCAGAACCATCACTTAAAGTTGCAGTGAGGGTCGTGTTGACGGGAAACGGATTGCTGCCATCAAACCTACCCCCGCTGAAGAAATTTCTAAGCTCTAGTTCGCTTGGTTCCTCGCCTAAATGGATGATATTGTCGTGCGCTTTTTTATTGTTGATTTGTCTATAGCTTACGGCTGGAGTTATGGCTGGGGCGGGCAATTCTTGCGATGAAGGCGCGAATATTTTAGAAAAAAATCTAGCACAGCTTTCCAGTAACTGTTGCGGCCTGGTTCTACTTTTTGGATTTGTAGCAACCAATCACGTCGCCGCTAAACAAGTTACGGAAAGGAAAAAGCAAGCGATAGCGAGGAGAAT
>JAKFYM010000273.1 GCA_021730855.1 Bdellovibrionales bacterium | reverse complement strand
GAAGCCAAGGTCAAATCTTTATGCGAAGCCGCCAGTGGAGGGGCACGCCGCATCTGCGAAATGGCCAACTTCAATGGGGGCGGGCAGATCGTGATCTCCGGCCATAAAGAAGCGGTGGAAGAAGCGGTGCGCCTGGCCGCGGCCGACCCAGGGTATGGGATTGCCAAGGCGGTTTTGCTTTCCGTATCGGCGCCCTTCCACTGCTCGCTCATGAAAAAAGCCGAAGAGCGGATGCGGCCTTTGCTAGCGGCTACCTCGATTGCCCCTCCCGCTTTTCCTTATCTTGCGAACGTGAATGCCAAACTGCAGTCCGATCCCGAAAGCATTGTGCCCCTCCTGCTCGAGCAGATCTGCGGATCCGTGCGCTGGGAGCAGAGTATGCAGCTCCTCAAGGGCCTGGAAGTGACCGAAGCCTTTGAAATCGGCCCGGGCAAGGTGCTCTCCGGCCTCTTGCGCCGCATTGAACGCGAGATAAAAAGCCGGGGCGTTGAGACCATGGAAGACCTCAAAGGGCTCGCCTAAGGCATAGGCTCCAGGGCCTCTTGCTTATCTATTTGATTTTATAAGCATAATTTTGAAAAATTATGTTGACTATTTAACTACACTAAATTAAGGTAGCCTCCCTATGCTTCTCCTCCTCGCCACACTTCTTTTCGGCCCCTTCGCCCTCGCGCAAAGCCCCGTAGAATGCGATGGCCCCTGCCATCCCTCTGTAGGATTGCTCGTGCAGCTTTCCCCCGAGGGCGTGCCGAACAACCAGTGCACCGCCACCCTTGTGGCTCCCGATGTGATGCTCACCAACACCCATTGTCTCCCTCCCGCTCTAAGACGCGCCGGATCCGATTGTGCGGGCAAGGTCCGCTTTCATTTTGGCCCAGACAGCGCCAACTATGAGATGGAAAGCGAATGTTCCGAAGTGATCTATGCGTCTTCTATCGTAAGCGAACAAACCAATGCTCCAGACTATGCGTTCCTGCGGCTCGAGCGCCCACTGCGCCGCCCCTTCCTGCAAATCAGCCGACGGGGATTTTCCCGCCAAGAAACAAAAAAAGTTTATAAAATAAACCCTGTCAAAAACGAAGAAACCGGCGAAACATTTTTTGGCCAAGGCCGAATGACACAGGCAGAGTGCGCCACCACTTATGATCCTGTCACCTATATTTCCAACACCCCGCTCTCCCCCATCGTTTTCCTCCGGGCCTGCCGCATCATTCCGGGCAATTCCGGATCCGCCTTGGTGGGCTCGGATGGCATGATCCAGGGGATTGTCGCTAGTATTTCCACCAGGCTGCAGACCGTCAATGGCCGAGAAGAAGAAGTGCCCTTAGCTAGCCCCAGGAATAAGGGCACCAATTTCGCCTGCCTCCGCGAACCTTCGGGCCTGGGATTTTCCTATGTGGGAGCGATGGATCCCGCCTGCACGCGCGCAACGGTTCCGAGACTGCCTCCGGCCCCTCGAGAATATGGCTTTGCCAGCCTTCGTGCTAACGACAGGAATTAAGAAACTCGGCCCTGGTCTCGGGATTGTTGCGAAAAGCGCCGCGCAGGTCGGTGGTGATCGTTTCGCTATTGATGTCCTGCACGCCCCGGGAGATCACGCAGTAATGTTTTGCTTTAATATAGACGGCGACATCCTCTGTTTTTAAGCAATAAGCCAGGCAATCCCCAATTTGCTTGGTGAGGCGCTCCTGCACCTGCGGACGACGCGAGAAAAAATCGGCGATGCGGTTGATCTTCGAAAGCCCGATCACCCCGTGGCTCGGAATATAGGCCACATGGGCAATCCCGTGGATCGTCACAAAATGGTGCTCACAGAGCGAGAGAATGCCCACATCCTTCACCATCACCATTTGGTCGTAGAGCATCTCATTTTCGATCACGGTGATTTTCGGAAAATTCTCTTCATTCAGGCCGCTGAAAAGCTCCTGCACATACATCTTGGCCACACGCTTGGGACTTTCGCGTAGGCTGTCGTTGTTCAGGTCAAGCCCTAGCACTTCCATGATTTCTTTAAATTTTTCACTAATCTTGGCGATTTTCTCTTCGTCCGAAAGCCGGCTCGGGAGCAAGGGAGAGGAACGCACATGGTTTAAGACTTCTTTTTTGAACTCATGCTGAGGACTCATGCCTACTTTCTACTGTCCCATGCTGCACTTAGCAATTTTTTCTTGCTCGCGGCCCCTCACATGCTAGAAATCGCGGATGACCTCGCTTTTTCTCCGCGATTTCAGCGTCTTAGATTTTGCCTCCCTCAGCCCTGAGCACGGACTGCGTGGGGAGAGTTTCTATGTGAGCGCGGAGCTCGAAGGAAGCCTCGATGCCCATGGTTTTGTGCTCGATTTTAGCCGCGCCAAAAAGGCCTTAAAGGCCTTAGTGGACGAGACTCTCGATCACAAACTCGTGAGCTCCCTGCCCAATAAGGCCAGTGGCCTAGAAAACATCTCCTACTCCGCCCCCGAAGAGGCCATCCTCGAACTTCCCGTGCTTTCCATGGAAGGTCTGGAAGCCTACCTCGCCCTGCAAGCCCGCGCGGTGCTGCCCGCCAATGTGGAGAAGATTCGCTTCTGCCTGCGGGAAGATCCGCGCTTTGCCCAAGAGGCAAACTTTCGTTACACCCACGGCCTGCAATTCCACGATGGCAACTGCCAGCGCCTCTTCCATGGCCATCGCAATCCTATTGAAGTATGGGCCGGAGCGGAACGTCTCCCTGCGCTCGAGGCTAAGCTAGCTCAGGAATGGGAGGGAGTGCATTTTGCCAGCGTCTCCACTCTCAAGAATCGCGCGGCCCTAGATTTGCCGCTTGGTCGCCGGCAGTTTGACCATCCGGGCCTGGCCGAAATTTCCTATCGCTCCCCTCAAGGAGAGTTTCGGGCTGAGCTGCCCTCTAACCGGATTGTGTTGCTGGAGGGAGAGCCTTCGATCGAAAATATTGCGGCTCTTGGCTACCAACGACTCCAAGCAGAGGGCGCCTCGCCCGATATCCGCGTGACAGCCTATGAGGGCCTAAACAAAGGGGCTAGCTTTTGTCGTCGTAACGCCGCTGGAGGATGAGGCAGTAGTCGCGGATGAGATTTCGGTATTTCTGCTTGGTCCTGGGGTCGAGTTGCACAAATTTTAAGCCAAAAGAACGGGTGGTGTGTTTTTGTTTCCGCTCGTTCTCGCGCTCGTGCATGGCAATATTGCGCACCTCTGCCGACATATTGTTGAGCACATCCCCGCTAGAAGCCACGAGATCAAACGAAACCACTGTGCCCACCCTAAGGTCCCCTAAATGATTCCCCTGCACTTCCACGCGAATGCCGCCTAGGGTGAAATTCGCCACTTCCACGAAATGCTCTTCGCCACCGAATCGTAAAATGCCCATGCTCGGCATCGGAAGCTCGGGATCCTTCACGCCCTGCACCGGGATGCGCGGAAACTCGCGCACCCAGCCCGGCGATATGCCTTCGATCTCCACGCGCTGCTGAAGATAAGCCACCACCGGAGGCTCGAGCTCATAGAAACGAATTTCGAAAAACATCCCGCCCTCGGCGAACTGCTGAAAGAGCACCCCTTTGAGCTTGAGGGTATCGAGCCCCACCACCACGGCCTTGCCATAGGCCTCGCCCCAGGCTTCGGGCAGGTCTTTTTTATAGTGGATCTTGGTGATGCCTTTGTCGGAAAAAAGCCCGCGCATCTGCAGGCCATGGCCGCGGAAGGAAACCTCAAAGTCGGCCTGAAAGAATTTTGCCTTAATCGGATCCATGCAATTTTTCCGGAGAAAAGGGGAAAGGAAGGAGCTCACGCAAGGGCGTAGCGGGCCCAAGCGCTTTGGGGGTGCTGAGGAAAATGGGAAAATCTGGGCCACAGAATTCGGCAAAAGTTTGCAGACAAAGGCCGCAGGGGCAAGCTTCCCTCTCGGTCACCAGCACGAGCGCCTTGGGCTTGATCGCCCCATAGCGAGCCACGGCGGCGCAGATCGCATTGCGCTCGGCACAGATGGTGGCACCGTAACTGGCATTTTCCACATTGCAGCCGGGCACAATATCGCCACTCGAAAGCAGGAGCGCCGCTCCTACGCGATATTCGGAGTAAGGCGCATGCGCACGGTCGCGCGCACGCATGGCTTCGATATAGGCTTGCTGAACCTTGGCCTTCATTTTTTTAGTATACGGGAAGAGCGGGCTTAGGTCATCCCATCCGCTGGTAGAGAGCGCCCACTTCCGCACGAAAGACAATCTTGCCGTGTAAGGTGGTGCCGAGGAAGCAGGAGTTTTCGGAAATCCCAGGCAGCGTGTCTAGACGAATCACTTCTTCGGCCTGCGGGTCCACAAAAAGCAAACCCGACGCTTGCGCAAAAGCCTTTTTTCCCAAGACCTGGCGCGGGCTTTTGCAGAAAACTTCCTGCAGGCGCTCGAAACTAAGCTTGCCTTGCTTCATCAGGGTGAGCAGAACGGGGAGCGCCGTTTCCATCCCTCTCGTGCCAAAGGGCGCAACTACCCAGCCCTTGGCTTTTAGTTCGGCCTCGTGCGGAGCGTGGTCGGTGGCCACACAATCGAGGGTGCCATCCACGAGCGCAGCTTGGAGCGCCGCTTGGTCTTCGGGGTCAAAGAGCGGAGGGTTCATTTTGAAATGGGGCGAACGAGCATCCGCGGGAATGTCGCGGTTAGAAAAATAGAGATGGTGCGGGCTCACTTCGGCCGTCACGGGCAGGCCTTCGGATTTTGCCTGGCGAATGAGCTCCAGGCTCTCGCGTGTGGAGACATGCAACACATGGTAGCGAGCCTTGGGCTGCTTGCGCAGGATTTCAATGTCTCGGCGGATCATATCGCTCTCGGCGGTGCGCGGGTAGAGCGGGAGATTTTCTTTGGCTTGGTAGGGACTCGCTGGAGCCACACCCTTATGGCCATGTGTCTCGGCATGCTGCTGAAAGAGCAGATCAGCCGCAGCACAGCCCGCAAAAATAGCTTCCTGGGCCGCTGGGCTTTTTACGCCCCAGCCATCGTCGGTGATCGCCACGGCTCCCGCTTTGGCGAGCGCCAGGATGTCTGTGGCTATTTGGCCCTGCATGCCCTCCGTGGCCGAGGCGGCAAAACCGATACGCACGGGATAGTCCAAGCCTTCGGCCGAAGCGATGGCCGCGCGTAAGGCGCCGGGATTGTCGAGGAAGGGATTGGTGTTGGGCATGGTCACCACGGAATCATAGCCACCAAACAGGGCAGACTCTAAGCCGCCCTCAAGCGTTTCTTTCTGCGATTGCCCAGGATGGCGAAGGTGCACTTGGAGGTCAAAGCCCGTCGGGAGCACCAGGTAGTGGGCTGGCAAATCGAATCGCTGCGCCGAGGCCGCCCGCGCGAGCAGCGACTGCACCTCTGCGCTAGAGGCCGCGTGGAGAATTTCTTTTTCTCCGGGCAGCCACGCCCAGGCGCAATTTTTCTGAACGAGGATCCAACCGTGGGTGATTTTGCTTAAGGGAGCTTTACGAAACTTGGAAGCCATTGGTTCTCCAGGTA
>JAKFYM010000101.1 GCA_021730855.1 Bdellovibrionales bacterium | reverse complement strand
GACAGAGATTCCACCCAGAACTAAAACTCTCACCGGACTATTGAATGACGCCCGAAATGCAGCAATTGCTACGGATGGCCGTTGGTACACGGTGCTTGAGCCAGCAGCGAGTATTTGGGCCTTGCGCACCTGGTTTGACATATGTCCAAGCCTTGCAACGGCCATTTGTCTTTTGACATTGCCACTGGCAAACAACGGCGCGGGGAGCAGCCAAGTCGAAATTGCGATAATCATAACCCGGGCGATCCCAGCCAAATTCCCAGGTATCGGCCAGGGCTGGCGAAATGCTGAGTGGCGATCCCAAAACTAAAAGAGCAAACAATAATATCTTCATGATCAATGCCTCCATGGAAACGTTTACCAGTTTCTTGGACATTCCGAAAATCGGTACGTTCGAAAATCCAATCAAAAAATTGAAACGGCATTGCGTCACTAAGGTTGACGCGGAGTGAGGTAGCTCGGTTTCAACATTTTCCGCATCATCATCACGGGCATGAGCTTAGGTGCAAGAACTGCTTTGAGCTTTCGTAAACTTTCAGCTATTCCAGCGCGTTTGCGTAATTGCGTAAGGCCTGCCGTAAGATTTGCGACTGTGGTTTCGACGTCTTCGCTGATAGGCGACTTAAGATTTCCAAATCCTCTTGGCTGAGTCTAAAGGTTTTCATCACTTTAGGCATCCTGGATCCACGACCAACAAATGAAGTCCACTGGTTGTATTTTTCAGGCGCTATATCGTGATACGGAGTCATGGGATGTCCACGTTTCAACTCTTTTACTACGCGCTCTAAATCCTCAGGCAGTTGGAAGAAGGCAAAGAATTTAGGCCGTCTCGCAAGGATTGCGGGCAGGAGTTCATATATTCTGGGTTCTAGTTCGGCTGCCCAAAGCGCTTCGTCCAAAAAAACTTGGCCGCGGTATGCAGGTATGTCGCGTACATCGAGAAGGCCGGCTTGCTTTAGTTTCCCCATCGTTTTCAAATAGCGGGGATCTCTGCGAAGTTTTCGAAGAGCGTTTAGCTTCCGCTTTGCCTTTTCAATGAATTCCTTGCTTCGCATAAGCTCACTCCAAAAAAGGATCGAGATTCACTTTATACTTTTGGGCCATTTTAAAAAAAATCTCCGGTGGTTCCGATGCCAGATATTCTGCAACTAGCGCCTTATTTTTCTTTGGTGCTTTCAGTGCTTTAGACATCAATACGTATTCAGGTTTGGCCAAATAGGCCTTCAGCCATTTTCCTGTAAAAAAATCCTCATATTCAGTTTCTGTCGGCATCCAAGCCTCGTGCCCCACGGGATCCAACTTTTTCCCATTCGCGCTAAGCAATTCGGCAAATTTTCTCATTACCGAAAATTCGTAGTTCGCGAAAACGTCCACATCCATAGTGGCGGGCACATGCAGAGATATCTGCGCTTCCAATAAAGCTGTCTGCCCAATCACTTTGATTTCGCAAGTATCGATTCTCAGCATGCCTTCTTCGACGCGTTCAATATTTTGAGTCTCTATCCATCTATCGAGTTCTTTGAAGATCTTCTTTAGCATAACTATATGATATCATATAAATTTTACATGTATATACATATAAAAGATGAATAATATCAATTAATTACGATAATTTTCTAAGCATCTTACGATTTTAAGTGCCAAGAATTGCAGATTCCAGTCCGGCACAATCTTAAGCTTGATTAGCGATAGGCTGAGCTGCTTTCAAAGTTTTTGGCGACCACCGCGCGAACTACCTATTTCATTGTCCACCTAACCATCAAATCGCGAATCTCTTTCTTGGAGCTAAGGTCTCTCCGAAAACCTGCATTCGCCGCTCTCGTCAACTTCTTACCGTCCCAGACCAAAATTTTGAGATGAATTCCGGGCGAACCATCATCGAAATAGGCGTAGTATTTGGCGTCGGTGGGATTACGTTTCCAGGGTTTCAAGGCATCTTCGGAATGAAAGCGCACAAACCTGCTGCAACGCTCGCTAGAGGGATTCGCAATATGCTCTACGTTGGTTCCATTTTTAGCTAATGCCCAACAACCCTCTTTCGCAACAAGCTCCTCCACTACGCTCTCGATCGTGGGACGCAATCGCTCAGGCCAGTCGCCCAGCTGAATGTGATAGGTAATCATTTTTTCACTAGAGATCGCCTGAGCGTTCAAGCCGCAGGCGGTAAAACCGATCAAAAACATAAAGACTCTAATAGTTAGGATTTTCATAAATAAAGGATAACGAGGCGCAGAGGATGTGGAAGCAATATCTAAATATTTCTTTTAGCCGTTGCCACAGTCCGCGCACGTGATGTGCGGGAATGAAAAGTTACTCACCCTGTCTCTTTTGCAAAGGGCTTAACCAAATTGAAGAGGATTTGTTCAAAGAGTTCCAGTTAGGCATGCTTCCTAGCGCATCCAGGCGCAAAAAAGGACATGAACTGTTGTAAAAATTTTCGGATTCTAGTCTTTCTGAGGGCACTTCAGCTTAGCCAGTTCTACTTCATGCCTGCGTTTTCCCTCAGCCTTGATTTTTTCCTTGAGGTTCGCTGTTAGCGGTTTATCGGCTCCTTTTAGGGTTTCATACATCTGCCGCACTATTGGTGTGGCTGCCGTGACAATGATTGTCCCAGTGTTTTCATCCGCCTGTAGGCGACTATCGCGAGGCACATGGAGACGATAGGCGCGTTCGAGATATGCCGCTAGTTCGGGAGACTTCACTTTGTAACGCATCATGATCCAGTCCCAGGTATTGGGGAAATTTGGCATATGCTCAGCAGAGGCTTCTACAATCGGTAACTCCATCTCCTTTCGCTCAACCGAGCGAACGATGCGATACGTTTTCCCATCGCCAACGGGCATTCTCGTATATCCAGCTTGATCCAGGAGCGCGGTAAAAATCAATTCAGCATTCTCTTTGGTAAGTTCCACTGCTGGTGACGCTCCGATTTTTGCTGTATCAAAATTATTGCCCCAGACATAGCGCTGGCCAGTAAGATCAAACATCACGGCTGTGCATGTCTTGAAATCAATGCAGTTGCTTGCGTGAGCAAAATTTCCATAAAAAAAGATGGATAAAGAACATAATAAGATTTTTTTTAGCATAAGAACTCCTTTGTTTAGCGGTTCGGAATGCCTGATTCCTCTTAACCGCGTTTCGTTAAAGCGAAAATAGCAGGCCAACATTAACGGCGAATGAAAAAGGAATTAAATTTCATTCATCTCCTCTGACCAAAACTCCCGCGCACTTGCAGGCAATGCACAACATTCTTCTGGAAAGAACAGATGTTCACTACATCCTCCTCGGCGGCCACCTGTATGTAAAACATGCCTTAGATGCGGGCGCTTTTCACACGATACTCGCCAAGTTTATTGGCGCCCACCTCAAGCGGTTTTTCCGTCGGGTGCTTTGGGTTATTGGAATTACTCATGACGCTTGAGGGAATTGTATCTTAGCAGTGCGAATACCGGTAGTGGCGTGGGGGGCGGAATCTGTTACGTCGTTCGCGCTTTGGCCCCAAGCATCTCTTTCAGCAACCATCCTCCGAGCCAGATAAAAACCAATACGGAGAGGATTCCCATGGCCTGGACGCGTCGGGCGTAGAGGGTGTCCGACCCGAGGCGATCGAGGGAGGTGAGGAGGTAGTTCCAGTCGTGGATCGGATCCCCGCCGAAGAGGTTGGCGAGGGGAAGTTCTTGTTTGCGGGCGTCGCCGATATAAACGGAAAGGTTGGCGAGGCTTTCCCCGAGCCAGGCGAACGAGAAAGCGGCAGCAAAATAATCTCGCTGGCGGAGGAACTGCCAAACGCCAAATAGAGGGGCCAGGATTTGGGCAATCGATCCGCCTGCGATCCCAATCCACTCCCCGAAAGGCATGGTCACTATATGTCCGAGCTCATGGATGCCAAGATTCAGGAAATCAAAAGGGGTGAAAAGATCCGGACGCAGAGCTGTTTTCCACAGGAGGAAAAGGCCATAGGCAAAGATGGGCAGGCGCCAGAAAAAGGACCGGTCTTCCGTGCACCATGCCCGTGCATCAATTCTTTTTTCCTCTAGGCTCATGGTTTGATTCTAACCCAGAGGGGAGTGAGTTCACAAATGGGATGCAAAAGACAGCCATTGATTGTGCGCCGATTATCGAAGGATTATCACGTAAATGTTACTGACCTAGCTTCGAGAAATCCAAAGCACAGTTCGCTAAATCCGGGGGCGAGGGAAGCTCATTGCTTGGGTTTGATGCTAGTTGTCTAGCCAGCGCACTAAGTTCTGTATCATGACTGTCTAGGTACCGGTGTAAGATTTCGATTCTCGATGGAGAGAGGTTTCCGGCACGTGTGATTCCTCTGGCAAAAATTTGTCGCCTGCTTGGATCGGTTTCTTGCTCTAGGAGATCAAAGTAAATGTCAGAAATTCCTGGACGATCGCCTAGAAGTCTTTTTTCTAACCAAAGAAATTTGTCTCTCTCATTACTATTGGGCTGGCTAAAGTAAGCCTGAACTGCCGTTTTCAGCTCCGGCGAAAGTGGCAGAGCAGACGTACTATTCACTTCGTTGAGAAGCGAGAATAATCTTGGTGGAATTGTGGCCCTCTCTTTGTGAAAGACATGAAACATTTCGGCGACAATTCGATCGCGTGTATCTTCTTTGGGACATTTTTTTAAGATTTCCTGAATATTTCCTAAGGTTGTGCTTGAAAGGGAGAGTGATGCATGAAATTCTGTAAACAAAAGTTCACTTGCTAGATCGGCAACGAGATTCACTATCTCTGGGTAGCGAGAAAAATCTGCCATCGAAAGAGCTTCTAAAAGGCTTATTTTTACGAAGTCGATTTCGCTAATTGTGATTAGTCTGGCCCTTAGATCGCTATTGGCTAATATTGTGGATAGAGAATTCAGTTGAAGCAATCTATCTCTCGCAACTGCTTTCTCGACAATACCTTGAGTCGATTGCTCCAACTCTTTGAATAGAAATTCTAAAACTTCCGTCGAGTTAGATCCATATTTAGCAAGGTATCGTAATACCACTGCACCGCTAGGGTCTTCTATTGTTCTTGCTAAACTGATTATTTTTCTTTCGATGAGTTTTTGTTGCTCGGGACCGATTTGGCCATTCTTGATAAAAGAATGAAGTATCTGATGGAATGTTTTTCCCTCATTCTGAAGCAGATGGCTAAGATATTGGGGAGATTCAAATGTTTCTATAAATGCAGCCAGCACTTCTTTCGAGCTGCTTTCTAAAATAGATAAAAATCGTAAAGCGGCTATGGAAGAAGTTCCTGAGCCATTTCGAGCCAAATCGATGAGCTTTTTTTCCAAAAATTCCTGCTGCTCAGGCCGAAATTGATTCGCTTGCCGGAATTTTTGTAGCAATAACGGAATTTTAGTTCCTTCGTTGAAAACAAATTCGGAAAATCTAGGGGAGTCTTCTATGATTCTTAGAAGTTCATCGAAAGAAAAATAATCAGTTTAGCAAGAACAATAGAAGACCCTAGCGGTGCAGTGGTATTACGATACCCTTGTGTCTA
>JAKFYM010000199.1 GCA_021730855.1 Bdellovibrionales bacterium | reverse complement strand
GGAAGCGCTGGCCTTGGGATTCCTTGAGTTTGGCTTCTAGATCGGCGAGGTCGCGATTTTTATAGCGATAGCGCTGGGCCTTGCAGAGGCGGATGCCATCGATGATCGAGGCATGGTTGAGCTCGTCGGAAATGATTGCGTCCTCTTCCCCAAGCAGGGCCTCGAAGACTCCGCCATTGGCATCAAAGCAGCTCGAGAAAAGAATCGAATCCTCGGCGCCAAGGAATTTTGCGAGGGCTTTTTCTAGGTCTTTGTGGATGGTCTGCGTGCCGCAGATGAAACGCACCGAAGAGAGGCCATAACCGAACTGATCGAGGCCCTCGTGGGCGGTGCGCACGAGTTCGGGATGCGCAGACAGGCCTAAATAATTATTGGCGCAGAAATTCAGCACCTCGCGATTGTTCACCTGGATATGGCTGCCCTGGGGGCCTTGGATCAGGCGCTCGCGTTTGTAGAGGCCGGCGGCTTCGAGTTCTTGGAGTTGTTTGCTGATATGTGTTTCGAAATTTCCGTACATAGGTTCTTTTAGCGTGGCGGCAGGGGGAGGGCAAGGTGGAAGGTGGTGAGTGCCGGAAGCCCTGAAGCAGCGGAGAGCAAAGATTCTAGTGCGGGCTCTGCGGGGGGCGTCGAAAGAGCGAAAATTTGGCAAAGAATTTATCGCAGGCTGTTGGCCTAGGAGGGGGAGCCACGACCACAGGCGGCGGGGCCGATTTTCTTGCGGCTTCTAGGGCGGAGCGGAAGCGTTCGATTTCTTCCGGCTGCTGGGCGGAGATTTGCCGGTCCATGGCTTCGAAATCCATTAGCACTAGGGAGCGATTTTCAAATCTTTTGGACCGAAAGGGATCGCGAAATTTTCCCCCCGGTTCGAGGGTGTGGCCATACTGAAGGATGTCGGAAAAAAAGCTGGCCAATTGGCGAGTCTGCGCGGGGCTGGTGGTTAAGTCCGCAATCCGAATCTCAAACACGGGCAAGCGCCGCTCGGCAAATTCCCCCAGGCCAAAAAATTTTGCGTAGTTTGCGGCGCGGGTTTTCCAGGAATGCACGGAGTTATTTCCGGCGAGTTCTTGTTCATAGTCTTGGTGGGCTAGGAAAATCTCGCGGATCCGGCGGTAGGTGCGTTCTTCCGGTGGCACCGCGGCCAGCGCACGTAGCAGGTCGGGTTGGTTGGTTGCCAATGGCACGGCATAGCTGTTCACCGCATTTCCATAGCGCCTTGGCTGAACCACGCCGTAGATCTGTGGCCAATTGTTTTCGAGATAGAGGATGGTGTCCACTAGCTTGGACACGTTGACGTCGTTCATTGCCGCTAGATTGTCGTGCCATTCTGCTAGGTGGGTCATGTCGAAGGTGAAGTGGGTGGAAGATTTCTGCCCGGGCACGTAAAGCCCGCTGCGCTGGATTCTGGTTTGGAGGCGATCAAGAAGTTGGAAGTCCCTCTCTTGGCGCAAAGGTGGAGTGATGAATTCGTAGCCGTCGTAGTTCCAGCCCGTCATTTGCTCTGGCACCACCCGCCACAATGCCCCTGAGGGATCGCGGTAGGAGCCTTGGAGGGTGTTTCGTGTGGAAAACTGGTTCCAGGGCTGCAAGTTCAGCACTCCCTCGCCCTCATGCTCCTCTCGCACCCATTCCAGGAGCTGCGTATAGCCCGCATTGCCCTCTAGGCCTGGGCCTCCCGCGTACTCGAACTCTATGCCCACGGGGCGCCCAACGTAGGGCTCATCGGCCAGAGCCGCATAGGAGAAGAAAAGAGTAAATAAAAGTTCTAGGACCACGGTACCTGCCTTATCTAGGTATCGGAGGAAAAAGGCCTTAGGTAAAAGGTTTCCCCCCTCCTGGGGGACGGTGGGTGGATCTTATTTATACAAATAAAATTCATGGCTTAGCCCTCTGAATGGGCTTGCCAATTAATTGACCAAAATACTTCTTTTCTTTCGTTTCCCACTTGGGTATATTGCGCTGCGGTGAAACTCTAGCTTGGGAAAAATCATGAAAATCCTTCCACTCAGCCTTCTTCTTGCCCTTCTCTTCTCCCCATCAGCTTTTGCGGAGTCGTCCTTAAGCTGCGTGCAGGACAAACGCCAGGAACTGACCGAGCAGGTGGTGCGCGAGCGTGGCCTGAATGCCAACCAATTGGACGCGCTTTCGAAGATGTCGGAAGAAGAGCTCGATCTCGCGCTCAAGCTCGGTGGCATCGATCTAAATAAAGCATATCTAGACTGCGGCCCGCAAAAATTGGCGCGCAAGTAAAAGAGTTTTCAAATTCATTTCCAAAGTAGCCGCGCGTTCTTCTAGCGGCGATAGCAAAAATTATAAACGGCCGATGCTCACTAGCGTCTTGGGATGTTGTAGGAGATTGCTCTCGAAGCGCTCCTTGGTGAACTCCGCAAGCGGCAGGATCGTGCCCTTGCCTTCGTTCAACACTTGTTTCCACACTTGATCTTGGATGCCGTTGGCGCGGTCTTCGAGGATTTGTTTGGTGATCTCCCAGGTGGAGAACACGCGGCGGCCCACGATCGAGTGCAGGCGCTTGCCGGCGGTGATCATGTCTTCAAACTGCGGGATGGTCACATCGCCGGAGGAGAGGCCAAAAAGCACGATATGCCCGCCCCTTCTTGCGCCCTTGATTGCCTGCACGAGGCTAGAGGGGAAGCCACTCATTTCCAAACAATAGTCGGCCCCATAGCCTTCGGTGAACGCGCGCACTTCTTCGGCGGATTGGTCGGAGGGGGCGATCACTTGGTCGGCCCCGCACTGCAGGGCCTTTTCTTTGTTTTTGGCGTTGGGCTCGATGCCGATGATTTTGCGCGCGCCGAGGGCGCGGGCGATGAGGATGGAAAAGAGGCCGATGGTGCCGCAGCCGAAGACGGCCACGGTCTTCCCGCGCATCTCGCTCTGGCTCAAATCGGAGCCGCGCATATTAGGCGTGCACACATGCACGGCATTGCCGAAGGGCTCCTGCACGGCGGCCACTTCGGGACGGATTTTTTCCAAGACGGTGGGCCAGAGCACATTGGCGGGGAGTTTTACTTTTTCGGCGAAGACCCCATCCCAGGTGACGCCGATGATGCGTTCGTTGGCACAAACGTGCTGGTCGCCGGCGAGGCACATCGGGCAGCGGCCGCAGTAGATATGGGATTCGGCGCTCACCACCTGGCCCACATGGAAGCGGCCCGCGCGCTTGATCTCTGATCCGAGAGCCGTGATGCGGCCAAGCATCTCGTGGCCCACCACGAAGTGATCGCGTTGGTCCTGCTCGAGGTGGTGGAGGATGGATTCGCGAAAAGCTTTGCGGAACCAAATGCCTTTGTCGGTGCCGCAAACGCCCGCGTAGAGCGGCTCGAGCAGCACGCGGCGCGCGTCTTCGGGATCGCGGCTTTCGTCCAGAGTGGGAGCGGCGACCTCACGGAGCTCATAGCCCTTGGTTTGGCTCCAGTTGTCTCTATTGACCGGAAGGATTAGCGCTTTCATGGAAACTCTCTTTGTTCTGCAGCACCCGGCGAATGCGGTCGAGCCGGAAGCTTTTGCGTATGCCGTCCAAATGACAGGTAGCTTCCATATACTGCTGACTGCCCTTGGCGTAAAGCAGAAGCGGCGTGACCTCGCGCGGGCTGAAGTTTCCGTCGTAGAGAATCCATAACGAACGCTTTTGCTGCAGGGCCTGGAAGAGAGGCTCGAAGCTGGGTGGGGCGGCTTCCACGGGGCGCGAGCCATCGAGGAAGGAATGGGTGCGGCCATGATGGGCGAGCAGCTCGTCCCAGGAGGCATTCACCCCGCAGCTTTTGCCCACGAGGATGCGGAAAACTTCCATGCAGGAACGGGCATCGGCCAGGGCGCGGTGGAAGGTTTGCTCGCTGATGGAAAAGTCCTGCACCAGGGATTTTAGGCTATGCGAAGCGGCTTCTTTGTAGACGCGGCGAGAGAACATACAGGAATCGAGCACGGGGACATCCGGGGCCTGGAGGCCGGAGCGCAAGCTGTGCAGCGAGAGAAAACCGATGTCGAAGGGAGCGTTGTGGGCCACGGGAACGGCGCCCTCGAGGAAGCGGAAAAAAAGCGGGAGGACTTTGTCGATCGAGGGTGATTCGAAGACCATGTCGTCGGTGATGCCGTGCACATTGGTGGCTTGCCAGGGGATGGGCTTGCCGGGATTCACGAGGGTTTGAAAATATTCCTTGGGGCCGGTGAGGAGATTGAAGCGGAGCGCAGCGACCTCCACTAAACCTTCGGCGCTGGGGCTGAGGCCGGTGGTTTCGGTGTCGAAGGCCACGAAATCAAGAGTGCTGATGTCGGTTACCGCGCTTGTCAGAAAATCCCCCCTAGCCTGTGGCGATCACAAAAGGTACCTTGGGCCAGAAAGGATGTCCACGATGAAGGTCTTGATCACGGGGGGCACGGGCTTCCTCGCCGGGAAACTGGCAAACGCTCTGCTCGGGCAAGGGCATGAAGTGCGGCTCTTGGTGCGCACGATGCCGGATGCGCGCGACGAACGGGTGACTTACACACTCGGGGATCTCCATGACATTCCTTCGCTCGACGCGGCTTGCGCGGGCATGGATTGGGTTTTCCATACGGCCGGAGTGATTTCGTACAATCCAAAAAAGGCCGACCTTCTCTACCAAACGAATGTGATCGGCACGCGTCATCTCGTGGCCGCCGCGCTTCGGCAGAAAGTGAAACGATTTATCCACACCAGCTCCACGGCCGCGATCGGCGTGAGCACGGATCCCTCGCGGCCGATGAACGAGAGCACGCCCTTCAACGCTGGTTCCTTAGGCCTTGCGTATTTCACCACGAAACACGAGGCGGAGCAGGAAGTGCTCAAGGGCGTGGCGCAGGGGCTCGATGCGGTGATTCTCAATCCGGGGTCCCTGCTCGGACCTGGGGACATGCGGCGGATGGAGAAGGGGTATGTAGGATTAATTTATAAATACAAACCTATGTTTCGTTTCCACGGTGGAATCAATTTCGTGGACGTCAACGACGTGGTGCGCGGCCATCTCGCGGCGGCCGAGCGCGGGCGCACGGGCGAGCGCTATATCCTCGGCGGCGAGAATCTCTCCTTTGGCGACCTGATCGTGCGCGTGAACGCCATCCTCGGCCGACCGGCCCCGCGCCTCAGCGTGCCACGCGAGATGATGGGCGTGGTGGCCGGGGCGCTGAAGCTGCTGAATTTTTTCGGCGTGGACATCCACATGACTCCTGAGCTCGTGCGCCAGGTTTCTTCCTGGTACCTCTACGTGGACTCGAGCAAGGCGCAGCGCGAGCTAGGCTACCAGCCGCATCGAATCAACCAGGCCGTGAGCGAGACGATGGAGTGGCTGCGGGAGAAGAAGCGGTTGGTGTAGGGGGAGTTGGGTTGGGGGGCGCGGCGCGAAACGCGGGTGGTTTTGCCTCGCGCAAGAGGTTTTTCTTTTTACAGCCAAGGGCCAGGAAAGCCACGGTCTCCTCTCGGACTAAAGGCAGCGGGCGGCCGAATTTCAATTGGTTCCATCATTTGCCAATGC
>JAKFYM010000110.1 GCA_021730855.1 Bdellovibrionales bacterium | reverse complement strand
ATGCCGAAAGTGGCGTGCTCGCCAATACCGGCCGCGGCGAATATAGCGGTGGCGGTGCCATCATGAGCAAGGGTGCGGCTGATGTGGCGGGCGATACCAATTCCAATCCAATGGCCGACATTCTGTCCAAACTCTTTCCTCCCGATCCCGAGACCGGCAAACCCAATGTGGATCCGCGCGCGCTCGCCTCCGGGGGCCAACCCGCCTATGAGGATACCTTCATGGGCAATGAAGCGAGTCCCGATAGTTCGATCTTTGAGCTAGTGACCGCGCGCTACCGTCACCTCACCAGCACCGGCCGTCTGTAAAGTAAGACCCCTCGACGATCCGCCTTTTTCCGCGCTATCATGACTACCAATGCGTCTATTGGTGATTGCCTGCTTCTTTTTTTCTGCGCCCGCGTTTGCGATCGGTCCCTCCTGGCCGCTAACAGACATGCCGCGCTTTTGGCTTCTAGGCGAAGGCAACGCCCACTTCAGCGTGGACGGCTATTACTTCCACAGCCCGGAGAACTACGGCACCGAAGGAAACGTGGACCAACCCACCAGTATGGAACACGTGCGCAACGGAAACCTGCGGCTCCATACCGGATTTGGCTTCAGCCCCACGGTGAGTTTGTTTGCCCAGGCCGATGTGCGCTCCGTCTTTGTGGTGAATGCCAAAGGCAGCAATATCTCCGACGATGAAAACTATGGCTTTGGCGATGGCTTCGTGGGCATGCGTTGGCTGCTTCATCGCTCTAAATCAACAAATAAAGTTTATCCAACTGAATGGGCGCCCGAGACCTGGCTCACCCTCGTGGAGACCACCTGGCTCTTCCCCATGTACGATAAGGCCCGCCCCGGCAAACCTCCGCTCGGAGACCAGAGCAATGACCTCACCGCCCTCGCACGTTTTGCCTGGTACGCCAATGAATGGCTCGGCCTCAGCGCGGGAGCCGGCTACACCCACCGCACGGCGGGATATTCCGCCGCCTTCCCGTGGAGCTTACGAGCGGATTTCAATTTCCTGCGCGAAAAGAAGATGCGCTTCTTCGCCGAATTTTCCGCCAACGAACGCTTCGGTGCCGCCGATGCCCCTATCAATCCGCGCCAGCCCGATCCAATTCCCGGCGGTAGCCTGCTCTATAAAAGCGACGGACCCGTTCTCCGCACGGTCACCCTGGGCACTGGCGTGCTGCTTTCCAAAGAATGGGAGCTCGCAGCCGGCGCCATCCTTACCGCTTCTGGACAAAACGTGGCCAAAGGGTTTGGCGGTGGCTTCGGCTTGGCCTGGCGCCCCTACCAGGTGCCCGAGCTCAACTACCGGGAGTACCGCGAGGAACAACTGAAACGTCTGATCACCGAGCGCAAAGAACTGCCATCCCGCAAGGTGATCCGCTACGGAGCCTCGACCACGATTTTGCGTGTCAGCCGCCAGAATAATTTTTTCCGCATCGCCTACGGCGCAAAAGATGGCGTGAAAAAAGGCGATACCTTCCAAGTCTTCCCGCCCGACGATATGTCAGGCACGGAGAGAAAGCCCATCGCTCTCGCCCAAGTGGTGGAGGTGCGAGCCAGCGATTCCTTCTTGCGTGTACAGGATCGCTACTCTCGCGAAGCCACGATCAGCGCTGGCCAGGAAGCACGGCGCGTCACTATCAGCGAATGATGCCCTTAGGCATTTTCGGCTTGCCAAGCCCCCAACTCAAACCCTAACCTACTAATATGAAAAAGATTTATATCGTCATGCTCGTGGTCGCCGCACTACCCATCACGGTTTTCGCAAAGAACTTCGCGAACCAGTTCATCGAGTTCCAACTTCCCGAAAAATGGGACTGCCAACTCGATGGCACGGAATGGGTTTGCCAAAGCACGGACGAACAAAAGAAGCGCGATGCGATCATCGTGCTCGCCGCGAAAATAAAAAAAGCGGGCATGGATGAGCTTCCCGTCTACAAAGCGCATCTCGAAAAGCCACAGCAATACCAATCCTTGAGCGGCGAATCCATCACCTCCGAGCCTCGCTACGTGAAGGAGCTCGACATCACCGGCAAGACCTGGATCGATTCGCTCCACTTGCAGTCGGAAATTCCCGATTTCTACACCCGCTACCTAGCCACCGTGGAATCTGATCTTGGCATCCTGGTCACCTTTTCCGTGCGTAAGGACAAGTACGAAGAGTACGCCCCCGATATCGAAAATATGGTGAAAAGCCTGCGGGCCTTCCGCAAACGCGGAGAGATCAACTTCACCACCGGTGAAGGTGGAGACATTGCCAGTGGCGAAAGCGCGCTCTTTCCGCCCGGGGGTGAGGGAGCCGCCAAAAAAGTGGGCGGTGGTGGCAGCTCTGGTGATAGCGAGCTGCTTCTCCTCCTCGTGCTCTTGGGCGCCGGAGTAGTGGGCTTTATCATCTGGAAAAAGAAACAGGGCCGTTAGTTCACGGCCACGGCTAGGCTCTTGCGTTCCACTTCTAGCTGCTTCATCACCTTAGCCACGTAGGCTTGGGTCTCCCGATAGGGCGGGATGCGCCCATAACGGTTCACGGCGGTGGGACCCGCATTATAGGCCGCAATCGCTAGCTCTAGCTTTCCACTAAATTGATTGATCATCGAGCGCAGGTAGCGCGCGCCGGCCAGGATATTCGCGCGGGGGTTGCGATGGTCCAAGGCCTTCTGCGAACCCAAGCCCTCGGCCGTCATCGGCATGATTTGCATTAGGCCCCTAGCCCCCACTCGCGAAACAGCTCGATGATTGAAATTGGACTCCACCTTGATCACGGCCCGCAAGAGGGCTGGCTCTAGCCGCTCTTTCGCCGCGGCCTCTTCGATATAAGTCTGGATGAAATCAAGTTGGACTTGGCGGAGGGTTTCTTTTGCTTGGAGAGGAGCGGGAGAAGTGAAAAGGGCCATCGTGGCCAGGAGACAGAAAGTCCTTTTCATATATTTAATGCTACGGGGATTTTGCCGCCGTGCAAACAAAATTTCATGAGGCATGGGATTTTCTCGTCGATCGGGAGGAAAAAAATTTTTGTGTAAGGTCCTTCTTCTTCAATTCTCCGAGAGCCACGATCAACCACCGATCTCGGCCGAAAAGCTCGCGGGCCACGCGCCAGATGTCGAGCGCGGTAACTTTCTCAATCATTTCACTGAGCTCTTCCTCGCTTACCTGGCGCTCATAGAAGAGCTCGCTCTTGGCCAGAGTGTACATTCGCGTCTCCATCGAGTCGGCGCCCATCAGCACGGCGCTCTTCACGCTATTTTTGGCAATCTTAAGATCCTTCTCGTCGAGCGGCCCAGCCATCATTTTATTTACCTGTTCGCGCAGCAATGCCATGCATTCGGGCACTTGCTTGGGATTGGTAGCAAAATACATCCCGAGCAGGCCGGTGTCGGTAAAGGGCGAGAGCGAGGAATAAACAGTATAGGCGTAGCCGCGCTTCTCGCGAATTTCCTGAAAGAGCGCCGACGACATATTCCCGCCCAGGAAGGCATTCAACAGGAATGCGGCAATTCTTTGTTTGTGGTTGATCGGGTAACTCTCACAGGCGATGGCCACATGGGCTTGGTCGGTATCGCGACGGATCAGGTGCACGCCGGGCTGAAATCTGGGCCGGCGCAGGGCACTTTTCGGCAAAGGGCGGCGCACGCCACGAAAATCTCCCAGCATGCGGTTGAGCTTGCGCACCACTGTGGCATGGTCAAGATCGCCCGCCATTGTGATCACGATATTTTTGCTGAAATAGTGTTGCTGAAAATAGCGGCGCACATCTTCGCGGTCGAAGGATTTGAGCACATTCACCGTGCCCAAGATTGGGCGCCCCAAGGGATGCGTGCCAAAGGCTTTTTCGAAAAGCACCTCGTGCACCCACTCTTCCGGGCTCTCTTCCACCATCGCAAACTCTTGCAGCACCACCATGCGTTCGCGCTCAAGCTCCACGGGGTCAAAGCGCGAGTCTTTCAAAATATCGGTGAGCAGCTCGAGCCCAAAGTCCACTTCCTTATACGGCAGGGTGAGGTGGAAGCAGGTGTATTCCCGCGTGGTCATTGCGTTGAAATCTCCGCCCACGAGATCCACATCGCGAGCAATATCGAGCGACGATCTCTTGCCCGTGCCCTTGAACATCATATGCTCCAGGAAATGCGCCATGCCGGCTTGGGCCGGGGTCTCATGGCGTGAGCCGCCCTTTACCCAGACCCCGATGGCGAGACTCTTGAAAGAATCGGCATGCTGAGTGACCAGGACCGTACCATTTTTTAAGACGGAGCGACGATAGAAGGGCTTTTTTGCCATTCTTCTATTGTAAGACGAGCCGGGGCTGGGAGGAAGGCTCGTGGGTCCGCGAACCGAGAAAGAAAAACCGACGAAAACGTGTAGTTAGGAAAAGCGGCAGATTTTCCTCATCTAGGTCATATAAAATCCTGTAATCGTAAGGATTGTCGGGAGACCTTTGGTTAAAAATACCCACCTCGGAAATCCGAACCGCCCTATTCAGTCTCCGCCCCTCATTATGATACGCCTAGGCAATGCACGCGCTCCTCATCATCGACGACCATCATCTGCGCAAGGCACATTTTACCCGAGCGGCATCGCTGCTAAAAAAATTAGATGGCCTCGATAAAAGGATTGCCTCCTTCCATCAAACAGACAAAGAGCTTTTCGAGGCCTGGTTTGCTCTTACCTTCCGCCAAGAGCAAGCGCACTTAGTGGCGCTGCGATCCGAACATGGCGAACTGCTGCGCGTGGATCGCTATGTCACCATTCTTTCCTATTTAAATAAAATCTCTGCCTTAGAGGCATTTCTTATTTTTCAGGAAGAAGAAGAGCAATACCGCTCCGGCAGTGAGGAAGATCGTGCCCGCATTGAAGCCGCCAGGCAGGCGCGGGAGAGCACCATCCAAGCAGAGAAGGAGGCTAAGCGCCGTGCCAAGCAGGAGCATTCTTTTGAAACGACCAGCTTCAGCGAAGAGGACCAACGGGACTATGAATGCTTTAAGAAAATGAGCGCGGAAGAGATCCAGGCGGCCTCCGCTAACCAAACTTCCGCAATGGATTTTTTGCTAGATGTCTTACGGCTTGCGGAGATCGCGGAAGACGCAGATTTTTTTCTGCGGATTTGGGACCAAATGAGTGAGCCGGTGCAATCTGAATACTCGAAAATACATGAGCTCACCCATGGTGAGCCATTCGCGCCCATACTAGAGGCAATCCGCCGGGCCTCGGCAAGTAGAAGCTCCCGCGACCAAGCGGAGGCAAGCCAGCCCCTAGACTCCGCCACCGAAAGACTCAAGCTGCTATACCGCAAGCTCGTGCGCAAACTTCACCCTGATAGCCATGGCAAAGAAAGCAGCGGGAAACTTGGCTTTTGGCAGGAGAGCATTTGGCATCGAGCGCAGGCCGCCTACCAAAGGAAAGACTTGCCAACTCTTGAGCGAGTTTACGCCATTTCCCTCGTACGCTTGGGAGCACTCAACGACCTCACCATGAGTGAGATCCTAAAAAGCCATTCCTGGCTGGAGCAGGAAATAGAAGAGCTCAACCGCG
>JAKFYM010000114.1 GCA_021730855.1 Bdellovibrionales bacterium | reverse complement strand
GATTTCGAGTTTCCAATTGCGGCCCCCCTAGGTTCCACAAATTCGGATTTCCAGAAGTGCGATGGACGACGATAGTCGGCAGAAATTTCACGAAGAGCACTTACCCACGCATTCAACGATACTGATCTTCCTTCGATATTGAACAATGCAGGTGGCGAGTTTTGGCTAACGGATGTTTTGTCCGTAAATACGATAAATGCGGAACCGTAGTGCTTTATTCTATCGGAACCTAGTAGACGATGCTCGCTCAACACCGCCGCAATAGAATCCCTAATGCCTCCGGTTTCACAAATATAAACAACCCCGTCTAGAACGGATTGATTCACGACTTTATTAAGCTTCTTCACCAGGCGCTTATCCGATTTACGGGTTCGTTCAATTTCGAAGCCGACAGAGACGGCGTCGCTAGCTATTTCACCGGAGAAATTGAGGACTATGTCGGGCACAAGATCACGTAAGTCTTCTGCAGTTTCGTTTAAGCCAAGGTAGAGTCTGCGCTTAATTATTTGCAGATCTCGCACGGTATCCGCTCCGGGAAATTCATCTTTAAGGAATGCGGCCCAGAGTGCACATTTCGAAGTATGCTGTAGCTCCTTCGAGAAAAACTTAGGCTGTCGTAAATCTTCAGCCGGTAAACCGAGCCATTTTCCCACTTGTTCACGCGCTAGCCTATCGTGGCTAATCCTAAAGAAACGCCCTGATGAATACGCAAAGGATTCATGGTGAACGCTTAAGACCTCTTTTTTTAGCAAGCGTCTAACTACTTTGCGCACGTCCCGCACGGAAATCCGAGGCCTAGCGACTTCTGCAATTAAAGCAGCAGAAAGTGGCCCATTGTCATTGAGCAGCTGCAGAATCTGATTTCGCCTTGTACCGGCACGTTGCGCGACTAGCATCAGAACTCCTCATCAATAATTGCCTGACTGCGTTTTTTCCCCGTTTTTCCCCGAAGTTCTGAAAGTGAACGAATCACGGATTCCAGGTCGAGCTCTTCCTTGCCCGCCATTGCCCGAAGAGCCCGCCTCAAGTCAGTTCGCTTGCTTTGTAGCGCCCTAACGTCGACCTTTGCCGACAGGATCATTTCGTTTACTGCATCGGATACGCTTACATTCCCGGCATCAAAGCCCTGATTGGCCTCACTACAAAGCGCTTCAACCGCGCTCCACGCCTCTTCCGAAACATTTACTTGAAGTCTTTTGCTCATCACTTACCGCCTTTCTTATTGGCTTTTGGAATAAGAAAAGGACTCGGGGGCAAGTCTCCGAAGTGCAATTCCATTTGATCTTCGCTAGTGCGCTCCCGCTCCTCCCGAACCGAATTGTGAGTTAGGTAGGCAGCGAGTAAACCTAGACCCAGCCCGATGCCCGCGCCCGTAGCCACCTGCTTTAGATTTGCCTTACTTCCGGCTGCAGAGTGAGCGCTATAGGATGAAAGCGCTCCCATAGTAAATCCCATTGATGCACCTAGTTCCAATGACTGGCTCATCGTAGAGCAGCCAGGCATTAAGAGCGTTGTAAGTACAAAAGTTAATCTTTTCATTTACTCTCCTTTAGACGTGGGAACCGAATGCGGAATACGGAGGATGCGCCTTCCGGAGTTGCCTCACCATGAGCGATGAGGACCGCCCCTTCACCCGTCGGCAGAGTTTTCAGTAGATCAGGTGAGGCGCGAAATTGGTGAGCCTCTCTTTGAGATCCCTCACCGACGGCTTCCGCAGTATCGAGTTCCTTTACGTTTGTGATTCTTTGCGTAATTTTCTGATACAGTTTTGTCCCAAAAGAACGAGAGAAGAATTCAGCGGTATCGGGATCGTTCACACGAAGTACAATTTTGGTGGCCGAGTTATCCGTGACACGGCTCAAGAATCCCGGCAGTTCCTCTAGATCACCGGTGCTCTGATGCGAGAAATGGAGTGCCATGTTAGCAGAGCGAGCTTTTGAAATGAGATCTGCAAATTCAGGGCAGGCGAAAGAGGCAAACTCATCCAAATAGGTTGGAATGAGTTTCCCGTCTTCCTCCTTCCCCTCTCCCCTATGCGCGTTTCCAGCCAAAAAATTTAGTTGATTAATAACGAGCCTACCAACCACCCCCACAAGCTGGGGAGAAAGTAGGCTTTGGAGGCGAAAGTACAGTACGTTGCCCGCAACTGCTTCCTCTAACCTCATGCAGCCCTTTCCAGATCCCGATAATGTCTTTGCTAGGTAGCCGATGTTCAGCGTATTGATCTGGTCTCGAAGTCCTGAAATGTCGTTGAAATCCTTCTTTGCGGCCTCCGCTGGGTATCCTGCAGACTTCACAAGCGCAGAGAACGTGTCCGTGGTTTCCAGAACCTTTGAAAGATCCCTTAATGTCGGATTCCTGCCATTATTCCTAGCCGCAAACTTCTGGAAGATAAGCTGCGTAGCCGCCAGTGCTTTCGATTTGTAGTATTCCTCGCTCCAATTCAGTGAAGCAAAAAGCCGTTGGGCTGCCTCCATGGGGTTTCCGAGCCCAAGCGGATCATAGTGGAGACTTTTTTCTGAGCCCAAGTCAAATACGCGAAGTCGGTCAGCCGGGACGAAAGCGTGCAGGGATCGCAGGAAAGACAAGTCTCCCTTGGCATCCAAGATAATTGCGCCCAAGCCCCGCGCCACGTCTTGCCAAAGAAATTCAAAATTACGCTTTCAGTTTTTCCAGAGCCCGTTGCACCGATGATGTGGGTATGTCGAAGCCGAACCGAGTCAGGTAGAAAAATAGAAATTCCAAGTTCCACCTCATCGCCCAGCCGAACTCCAGGCTCACTGCCCGTCCGAAGCGATGCCGGAAGCGATTTGATTCGGTTCAATATCTTTCGACGGTTCTTCGCAGACGCAGACTTAAGTTCCCAAACGACGATTAGGCCGATTAGTAGAGAAGAAAAGGCACCCAGAAATAGGAAAACCGAATCTATGGTAGAGAGCGTGCCCACAGCGTCTGAGATGGCTAATCCTCCAAGGGCAATGACAACAAGCAGCAGCAAAGAAGCATCCGTACTCATTTCCCCTCCGACGGAAAGTAGTCAGTCAGCTCTGCGAAAAAATCAGTTCCGGCTTTTAGCATTAGTACTTGGGATCGATTTCTTTCTACTTGTGCTCCAGCGCCGAACTCCTGAAGTAAACCGGCAGAAAGGGCTTTAATCACGATAGACTTAAGATCGAGGCTATCAATCGCGGCCTGGGCGTCTTCCTTGCCGCTTGCAGCGCCCCCGTATACCGAGCGAGCAAACATCCCTTCCTTCTTTAGAGCCGCAATTCCAAGTGTTCCGTCCAGGCTTAGTGCCCGTGCCGCTACAGGAAAAGCCATTCCTTGACTATTTGGATCTCGAGCTATCCTAAATGTGACGTTCATTCGCTGAAATGCCGCGTCGCCTGCTCCATCACCAATCAAAACACCACCGCGAAATCTCTCACCCAAACCTGCGTCAACAATTTGCGCGTGAACTGGAGTCGAGGAATATGCTTCAACCTGATTCAATAGCCGAAGCTTGATGAGAGTACCGGGAGCACGCTTCCCAACCGTATTGCCGCGAGAATGCCCGCGAGGGCTACTGAACTCAATCACTTGCGAATGAGAGGGCTCGCCGTTTGCTACTTTCCGTGCGTCCTGAACCTTCTTTCTTTCCTTTGGGCCCTGCGCACCAATAGCTTTTGACACAAATACGGCAACAACTGGCAATAGGACGAAAGTCGCCACGTCCCGGCCAAATCGCGCAACCTGAAACCGAGGCTCCATCCCGGGAATATCCGCAGCCTTCCACCTAGCCGCAAGATTTGCTTTAAGCTTGTTCAGTGGTGAATTAGGGTTCTTCATTCTATTTCCCTCCCATTAAGAGTGAAAAAGGGTTCGTTCGGCCATGAATAGGGAGCACCAGTCTCACGTCTTTCAAGTCACGCTTCACATTCGGTTTGGCAAAGATGAATCGCGCTCGAACAGTTGAATCCTTCATCACTTCTTTTCGTTCGGCCCATGTTTTTAGTGGCGCGATTGCTGTTTCGCCGCTTTTAAGCCTGACCAGATCCCAGATGGGCTTTAATGGGGCGCTATTACCGGCTGAGAGTTGTGCTTCGATGGTTAGATAATCCTTTTTCTTATCGAAATTTGCAGACACAACACGAAAGCCCTCACTCCTAGCGACAGCAACGATTTTTGGTCTTTCGAGTTTTGGCTCTTGAACCTTGGGAGACTCAAATTTTCTATATAGCGTCGGCTCTGCGTCTTCTGATGCGGATAGAACAAAGAGCCTGGGCTCACTCGATTCGAAATAAACGAACATATTGCTAGATGCGTACGGCACTAGAGCCCTAACAACGAGCGACGTTTCCATCTTTTCGACCTGAAAGCTTTGCAGATCCCCAATGACAACTCGCTTTGGAGCCTTATCGAATTCTAGAACGCAGCTAAAACCCTGGCGCAAGAACAGTGGATAAGAAGTGGGAGGAACAGCAGCCTCCGCTGGTACGCCAAATAAAAAAAATGTAAAAATGAAACTTTTCATAACACCCACCTTTTATTCATTGCCTATTAATGCGGCTTGTATCTTTTGCTAAATTCACCCCTTTCGAGCTTGCTCGGATCGACCGGTCAAATGTTGCGGCAGCCATTCTTCCTTTTGGCCCTGTCATAGCGACCGCTTTCAGCGCTCCAGACCGGAGTGTGTCGCCCACTCCTAGGCTCACGCCCTCACACAGCTGGGACACGATAAACGGCGAAAACAGAAGCGCGATTGCGATGATTAAGTTAAGCGTGACAACGGTAACGTAACGGCCCTCAATCGAGTAGGCGGCCGCAAATGGCAACGCCTTTAGGAAAGCTGACAGAATGGACCAGATCACGGGCCACGCCGAAATTTGGAACATGTTTTTGAATAATCCCTTTGTAATGCCAGAGGAGCTTTCGAACAGGGTGCCAAGAATTAAAAATGGCCCAAGGGCGACGAGCAGAAACCAATAGAAGTGCTGGAATGCTAGTAGAAAGAACCTTGCAACAATCAGAATCACAAAACTGATGATGACTAGCGCGCCGATTAACAGATCGCCGCCCAAAGTCAGTAAGCCCTTTAGATCGAAAGAAAATGCGGACGCCCTTTTTGAAGCCGCTTCAAGAACCATGTCAATACCGGTCATATCATCGATGGACTTGGCTACCTCGACCCCGATTGATTGGGAAAATTCGGCAATCGTCGGAAACGTCACCAGAAGCAAAGCAACTAACACGAGGCGCTTAAGCCTTACCAGAATCGATCCGGCAAGCCCGAGATCCGTTGTGTAGCCCAGAGCCACCGAAACGAGAAATAAAGGGAGCAGCATTTGCCAGCTAAGAGAGCTCGTATGCTCGTAAATCATACGCGCCACCGGAAGTAGCTTTTCGTATTCTTCTACGTTTGGTAAGTCATACTTCATCGCACTAGCCTCTGGATCAAAGCGCGGCTCGAAAAAGACGCTCCTTTCTGCTGAAGACTCTCCGAGAAGCTCGCGAAGCCCTCACCCTTCGAGACTACTGACCGAGCCTCTCTCTCGTTG
>JAKFYM010000390.1 GCA_021730855.1 Bdellovibrionales bacterium | reverse complement strand
GCGCTGGACTCCGGCTTGGCATCGGCTCTTTGATCGGGCGGGGGTGTGCGGGTGGTTGCCGCCGGTGGCGGGCTTCACTCAAGGCGTATTAAGCCCAGTTGAGGAAATTGTACGCTGGGCAAAGATTTAAGTATTGGGACATATTTTGTCCCAATACTTGAAATTGGGACAAAAATAAGGCTATACTGCATTATACGAGGATAATGGGGGCATAGTTTTGTCCCAATACTCAGGTTTCGGAGGAATATGGCGGCAAAGAAAAGGGCTGATCTTGAAGCACTCATTTTAGCGCTACTGAAAGAAAAAACGGAGATCAGCGTCCCTGATGTTGCTCAGGCAGCTGGGATGTCGAAATCAGATGAGGGTGACCGAAAGGCCATCCGCCGTGTGCTCACAACGCTCGTAGAGCGCGGATTTCTCGAAGCACGCGGGGCCGCGCGCGCGCGCGTCTACGCCGCCTTAACGACTACAAAGAGCGCTAGCCTACAGCCGCCAGAGGGATCGAAACCCTTCAAGGACATTCTTCTCTCCCAAGAGAGCGAACGTCTTTTGAAATACGTTTCTCAATCACTCCAAGCTCGCGCGCCGGTTGGATACAATCAGGATTTCTTGCGCTCGTATAAGCCAAATCAAACCTTCTATCTCTCCGCTGCTCATCGTGCGGAGCTCTTGAAAACGGGCACCGCCGAGAACAAAGCGAGGCCTTCGGGAACCTACGCGCGCAGTATTTTGAATCGCCTTTTGATCGATTTGTCGTGGAACTCGAGCCGCCTTGAAGGAAATACATACTCTCTTTTGGAAACTAAGCGGCTTATTGAACTCGGTGAAAGTGCGTTCGGCAAAGACGCCTCCGAGGCACAGATGATCTTGAACCACAAAGGAGCTATCGAATACATCATAGAGTCGGCCGCAGAAGATAAAATCACTGCCCATGAAGTATGCAGTATCCACGCACTTCTCTCTGAAAACCTTTTAGGGGATCCGGGCGCCTTGGGTCGCATTCGTCAGCTCGCAGTTGGAATTGGCGGCACCAACTATATGCCGCTTGAAAATCCGCACGTTCTTAAGGAGTGCTTTCAAGTTTTTATTGAGAAGCTGAATCTTATCAAAGATTCGTTTGAGCAATCCTTCTTTGCTTTGGTGCAGCTCTCTTATATGCAAGCCTTCGAGGATGTAAACAAACGAACTGCACGTCTCGTGGCCAACATCCCACTGATCAAAAAGAATCTGCGGCCACTTTCATTTATGGACGTGGATAGCGAAGCTTACGTAAAATCCCTTCTTGGCGTTTACGAGAAGAATGATGTGAGCCTTTTCCGCGACCTTTACCTCTGGGCCTACACGCGATCGGCGCAGCGCTATTCGGCGATTCAGCAGGCAATGGGAGAGACGAATCCGCTCAAACTGAAATATCGATCTGATATCCAAGAAATCATTCGCACTCTAATCCTAGAGAAAGTCGTAGGCTCACAGTTGGTTCATCGAATTCAAAATCTTATAGGAGCAAGGAAGCTTCCAGCAGCCGATGCCACAGAATTGTTTAAGCTGATAGAAATGGAGATCGTCAGCCTCCACGATGGAAATATTGCGCGGTTCAAAATTCGGCCAAGTGAGTTTCAAGAGTGGAGGGACTTGCAATGAATCGACCAGAACAGGGTTTTCGGAGTTTTGTCGGCCAAAGTGGATCAGACAAACTGAAAGTACCGAACTGGTACTGCAACTTCAAATATTAACAGCGGAGCGCGCCCCTACTTCCCTACGAGGATTCTAGCCCACTGAGCAGTTGCGTTCACGGTTGCCTCAATATTTTTCGCATCTCGTTCCGCATTGGCGGGATCATCAGGTTTACCGAATGTAAGGCTATGCCCACCGGCAAATACATTTAGGGAAACATTTCCTTTTGTGTTCTTGAGAAAATCATAGAGCATGGGGACGGAGCAGAGTGGATCTTGGTTGCCCAAAATCATTGCGATAGGCCGCGTCTGGGCCGCTAGAGCGGGATAGGATTCTTCGCCAATTGCTCTGTTCGTATTAGGGTCTGTGCAAATCGGGGTCATCAAAATTAGTCCTAGGATCGAGTTGTCTTGCACAAAGATGGGATATGACACCCAAGTGCCAAGCGACTTTCCGGCGATCACCACGCGAGAGGAATCGACCCGGGAATCTGCCTTTGCGTGAGCGATCACAGTCTGCATATCTTCGATTTCTTTGTGGAGATCCCCAGAAGGCTGGCCTTGAGGCTCAGCAGTAAAATAATTCCAGTTGAATCGGTATACAATGAAGCCGTTTTGCGCTGCTTTAGTGGCTAGGTCTTTCACCAACGGTAAATCCATATGGTAACCCTGGCCAGGAGCAATCACCAATACAGGGGCCTTCTCTATGCCTAAATCGGGAAAGGTAGTGCTCACATTTACTTCCGCTCCACGAGGGGTCGTTAGTTTCAATTCCTCCGCCGTGGCGAATAGTGGGCTGAAACCAAAAATGCCAATATAGATAAATAAACTCTTCATAGTGAGCCTCTTTCCTGTGTGCATGTTGCGCGTCGTTTGTACCTGTGTACCTGAGGGGCAAAGGAATTTCTACTCCAGAGCCAATGGTGAAAGTTGGGATCTGGTGCAGCTCTTTTTGAGGTCCTGGATATTTTGATGAAGAAAATAAAAGGCTCGAGCCGGTGGCCGATTCGTTCGGTACGAAAGTGTTACCTTGTCCTTCCTGACTCATAGAACTAATTCCGCACTGAATACAGTATTCTGTATACGGTATACTGTATTCCGTACTTGATGGTGCACCCGGCGCGATTCGAACGCACGACCTTTGCCTTCGGAGGGCAACGCTCTATCCAACTGAGCTACGGATGCTTTGGAAGGCCCCTTATTTAACTCTTTGCGGCAGAGACCTCAACGGCTTTTTCCAGACCCTGTGCATTAAGCCAATCTGGGTCATGCGACGATTTCTCTCTTGTGCTTCTTCCGAAATCTCCTAGGTATAGAGGCTTGGTACCTAAACCTATGCTTCTTAAAGGGGGAAAAATGAAGAAACTTATCTGGTTCCTAGCTCTTGCTGTCCTGCCCACCTTCGCGTCGGCAGCTTATGATGACAGTTGGTATAAAGCTGATTTTTGGTCGGGGGAGTACCCGAATGGTTTTGCCGTCGTGGCGGATGACGTCAGTCTCCCGGCCCGTACGGCTCCCGACAAAGATCTCGCGGCCACGCTCTCCTGCGCCTTGCCGAAGAACGCTGTCTATCACCACTGGAATGCCAGTCGTCCTGCGGAATTCGTCACCTATTCGAAAATCACTCCTATGTACGCCAAAGAGGATTTTGTGTTTGATGTGCTGGACGATGGGGCCGAAGACCTTTCGATCACCAAGGGGCAGCTGATCGAGCATCTTGTGTATGGGGCCGAAGGCATGTTCTTCGTGCGCATTGACGGCAAAACCTATGAAGCCTACCAAGATCTCTACGACCACCTAGAGCCAGTGGATGTGGAGTCCATAGCCTACGACCAATGGGTCAAGATCTCTTGTGGCAATAAGGTGGAGGGTTGGATTCTCTATGCGGATCTAGTGTCCACCGATGAGGAGGGGAACGAAACCTATCTTCCTGGCCTAGATAGCTGGTACTTAGGTTTTCATGAATATGGAGATGTGACCGACATCCAAGGCGAATAAAAAAAACGCCGCCGGAGTGTTTGCTCGCGGCGGCGTTTTCGTTTGTGGAGAGGGGACTTTAGGGAGCGAGGTAAGCCGTGGGCTTGATCACGCCCTTGGCCGACACTTTGTTATCCCATGAAGCAAAGGGGGCGCTGGTCGTAACCAGGTTGGCCATTGCTGCACGGTATTCCATGCCTCCGCCCAAGCCGCGCGCCACTGCGCCGGCCACGAGGGGAGCTGCCATGCTGGTGCCGCTGTAGGAAGTCCAGCGGTTGTTGAGCACGGTCGAGAGGATGTTGTGTCCAGGAGCGGCCACATGCACGCGCTTCGCACCGAAGTTGCTGAAGTTCGCAGGACCATTCGAGGACGTGGACGCAGCCACTACCAACAAATTCTCTAGATTGTCATAGCCTCCCGGGAACATCGCATCCGAATGGGTGTCGATATTGCGGGTCTCATTTCCAGCGGCAGCCACAAAAACCGCGCCCTTGCTGTTTGCGTACTCGATCGCACGACGAAGCAATTCAATGTTCTCGTCGGAAGGATCGAATTGCGACCAGCTGCGGTAGATGCGCCAAGAGTTCGAGAGCACGGTGGCTCCGTTGTCCACGGCATACTGCACGGCTTGAACAGCGTCGGATAGGAAACCCACCGATTTGTCGCCGATGATACGCACGGGCATAACCTTCACTCCGGGAGCCACACCTCTGGCGCCAGACTTCGCATCCAAGCTGGCGGCGATGATGCCGGCGCAGTGGGTGCCGTGAGAGTTATCGTCCATGGGATCATTGTCGCTGTTCGCAAAGTCATAACCGCGCACGTCGTCGATATAGCCGTTATTGTCATCATCGATGCCATTGCCGGCGATTTCATCTTCGTTGTTCCAGATATGCTCAGCCAACGCTGTGTGTGTGTAGTCCACGCCAGTGTCAAGCACAGCCACGATCACGCCCGTTCCGTCTTTGTCGGCGGGAAGGTCGGCATAGTGCATCTCTTTCACGTGCCAGGGCATATTGCCATCGGTTTCATTCACACCGGCGAATACCTCGGGGAGCGAAACTTCCAGATCGGGAGTGACAGACTCAGCTTCCACCGCGCTAGCAGCGAGAAGAGCGGAGAACTTGGGGGCTTCCACCACCACATAGGTGTCAGAGCCAAAGGTAAATGTTTTCAGCGCATGGGCCTGCAGGGCTGTGCTTGGATTCTTGAGAATCATCCGCTCAGCGTGGGCCGGTGCCGCTTGTAGTGCTACAACAAATAAAAATACTATCCATGTTTTCATCTTGGTTCCCTCCATAGAAAAAATTGTACGCAGGCGATTTCTAGATGCGCAATAGGTTAAGATTGCTTGCGACAGGATTTTGTTCACATTTGCTAACGGCGCCTGGCGTTATTACGAAAGCCTTGCGTTCGCGCCGGAGGTCGGAGACGATTCCATGCCAAGTGGAGAACTTTCGCGGCAAGCTGGCCTGTCGAATCTCCTGATAGATAAATAAAATGAGTTTTCTCTCCCGGCTATGGTCTTGCCCAGGGCGCGGCGTTCATGCTCTAATCTGGCGATGTCCCTCTCCCTGAAAGCCCGTAAACAAGCCGATCATTTCCTTGCGTTGGCTCATGAATTTCATTTAGGTGCTTTGCCCACGGAGCAACGCCATCCAGACACGATGGCGCTGGCAGATCTAGCGCGCCAGAATCCGCAAGAAGCTCTGGCTCTCCTGCAACGAGTGGATGTGGCGGCCCTGGAAAAAATCCTGGAGCAGCGCCCACGCCTTGCCCAACTCGCTGCGGCAATTGAGGACACCTTTGCCAAAGGGGGAAGAGTTTTCTTTTATGGCTGTGGGGCCACGGGCCGTCTTGCCCTCTCCTTGGAATACATTTGGCGCTTTTT
>JAKFYM010000429.1 GCA_021730855.1 Bdellovibrionales bacterium | reverse complement strand
AAATTTTATTGATGCCCACCGACCAGGCGGGCCCGCGCGACGTTTACCGGAAGTAAAATGAACACTAGCGACACCAAAGAAATCCAGCGCCGCCGCACCTTCGCGATCATCTCCCATCCCGATGCCGGGAAAACCACGATGACCGAAAAACTCCTCCTCTACGGAGGCGCCATCCACGAGGCCGGTGAAGTGAAGGCCAAGAAAGAGCGGCGCTCGGCGCGTTCCGACTGGATGAAGCTCGAGCAGGAGCGCGGGATCTCGGTCTCCACCTCCGTGATGCAATTTGATTTCTCCGGCCTGCGCATCAATTTGCTCGATACGCCAGGCCACGCCGATTTCTCGGAAGACACCTACCGCACCCTGGCCGCCGTGGACTCGGCCGTGATGGTGCTCGACAATGCCAAGGGCGTGGAAAAACAAACCCGCAAGCTGTTCGAGGTCTGCCGCCTTCGCCGCACGCCGATCTTCACCTTCATCAACAAACTCGACCGCGAAGGCCGCTCGCCCTTCGAGCTGATGGACGAAGTGGAAAAAATCCTCAACATCCAGTGCAATCCCATTTCCTGGCCGATCGGGATGGGCAAAGGATTCCGCGGCATCTACCACCGCCTCCGGAAAAAAGTGATCGTCTTCCAAGATGAGGGCTTTGCCACGGACGAAGCCAAAGAACTCTCCTTCTCTTCGGTCACCGACACGGGCCTGCGCGAACTGATCGGCCCCGAGCTCCACGACCAATTGGTGGAAGACATCGAGCTCGTAGATGGAACCATTGGCCCCTTCGACCAAGAAGCCTTCCTGCGCGCGGAGGTCACTCCCGTGATGTTTGGCTCGGCCCGCACGAATTTCGGGATCCGCGCCTTTCTTGAGCTCTTCTGCGAAACGGCTCCCGCGCCCTTTCCCCAGCAAAGCTACCAGGGCGTGGTGAATCCAACCGACGAACAATTCTCCGGCTTCATCTTTAAGATCCAAGCCAATATGGACAAAATGCACCGCGACCGCGTGGTTTTTCTGCGCATTTGCTCGGGCAAATTCGAGCGGGGCATGTACGCCAAACACGCCCGGCTCGAAAAAGACATCCGCCTCTCGCACTCCGCCCAATTCATGGCCCGCGACCGCTCGCTCGTGGAAGTGGCCTACGCCGGAGATATCATCGGCCTGCACGACACGGGCAACTGCAAAATCGGCGACACCCTCTACACCGGCAGCCGCAAGATCGAGTTTGCCGGGATCCCGCAATTCTCTCCCGAGTTTTTTGCCCGCGTGGACTTGGCCGATCCCCTCAAGCGCAAGCAATTCAACAAAGGCCTCTACGAGCTCTGCGAAGAGGGCACCGTACAGCTCTTTGTGGACCCGCGGGTGGGTGACCAAGACCCCGTGCTCGGCGCCGTGGGCCAGCTGCAGTTCGAAGTGCTGCTCTACCGAATGAAGGACGAATACGGGGTGGACGCGCGCCTACGCCCCCAACCCTTCAAGCACGCACGCTGGATCCGGTACCGCGACGGACGCAAAACCGCGGTGGATCCAGGCCTGGTGAAAGGAACTTTGTCTTTTCTCGAGGATCGCCTGAAAAATCTGGTGGGCTTATTCACCAGCGACTTTCACCTGCAGTGGGCCGAGCAGAACAATCCGGATTTGGTGTTTCTGGAAAACATGATGAGCCGGGTGGAGACGGAAGAGACATAAGAGAAGCGTAAAAGGGCCGGCGGAGCTGGTGAGGCTATGTGCGGACCGGGGCACGGCTGCCTTTGGCAAAAATAGTTAAATAAATAATATTTTCATGCTAGATTGATGATCGACATTCCAACAAGAAAGAACAAGATGAAAAACAAAATTCAAATAATTTCACGGGTATTCTTGGTCATCGGCGCTCTGAGTTTGATACTAATCTTAGACAATAAGAGAAAAACGCTCCATCGCACCATAGTGCAGATGCATACAATCGAACTTGCGCGCGTGGATCAAGTACGGATAATGCAAGAACTACTCAAAAATAAGCTAACGAAAAAAGACCTGCTCGCCACCTTGCAGAACCCAAATGTTTCGTTGCCCGGAGAAGCCAGGAACTTTTTTGAAAAACCCGAAGAAAAGCTTATTGCCGTAGGAAGACTGTATTTCACCTTCGACGACAAAGGGCGCCTACAGGCCATCAACACCAATTCTATGACGGACGAAAAATAGACTGACACGCCGCCTCATGGTGCGCACTGGGTGAATTAAATAGATTTTATTTTTAACCACTCCCCCAACCAGCATAGAAAAATCCCTCCTACCGCCCCTTGGCGCACCGCTCCCGCCGCTCCCCCCAAAAAAACCAACTAACACGCAGCACCACCCGCTTCCTCACCCAATTCTAAAGTTTCATTTTCCGAACTTTCTGCTAGTGTTCAAATCCGCCACACATTTTTTACTCAAATTCCTGGAGCTACAATGAAATTACTTCTACTTGCCGTCCTCCTCTTGCTCCCCGCCCACTCGCTCTTTGCGGCAGCAGAAAAAAAACTCATCACCATCGGCTTTAACCCCGCCGAAAATGCGGACGTGATCGAAACCAACGGCAAGCTCTTTTCCGAATATTATAAGAAGGCCACTGGCCTCGATGTGAAAACATTCATCGCCACCGACTACACCGCTCTGATCGAGGCCCTGCGCTCGGGCCGTATCGATTTCGCTTTCCTGCCCCCCTTTAGCCTCGTGAAAGCCGAAGAGATCGCCAATGCCCAGGTGCTGATGAAATCCGTGCGCAAAGGCCAAGCTTTTTTCTATAGCGGCATCATCGTGCGCTCCGACAAAGGCTTTAATAAGATCGAAGACCTCAAGGGCAAAAACATCGCCTGGGTAGATCCGGCCTCTTCTTCAGGTTTCATCGTTCCCAAAGCCTCGCTCATCACGAAAAAGAAAATTGATCCCGACACCTTTTTTGGCCGCCAAGTCTATGCTGGATCCCATGATGCCTTAGTGCTCGCTGTGCTAAATGGTACCGTGGATGCCGGAGCCACCTTTGTGAACGACAAAGCCGGCACCGATGGCGCCTGGACCCAGTTCCTCAAGGGCGACGAAGCCAAAAAAATCAAGATGATCTACCTCACGGATCCCATTCCTGGCGACACCATGGCCACCACGAAAAAATTTGCCACCGAACACAAAGACATCGTGGACAAAACTGTGAAAATCCTCGCCGGCATGGGCAAAAACGACGAAGGCAAAGCTATTTTGAAAGCCCTCTATCGCATCGATTCGATGATCGTGGCCACTTCCAAAGAATACCAACCCCTTCGCGACGCTGCGAAAGTGATCGATGTGGACGTAAAATAAAGTGTCGATCCTCGCAAAAAATCTCTCCAAGTCGTTTGACGGCGGCAAGACCTACGCCCTGCAAGAAGTGGATCTAGAGATCCAGCAGGGAGAGTTCATCGCGATCATTGGCCTATCAGGAGCCGGGAAAAGCACTTTTCTGCGCGCCATCAACGCCACTAACGCTCCCGGATCAGGCTCGCTCCAGGTGCTGGGCAAAGAAGTTACTCAGCTGCGCGGAAAACAACTCGTGGGCCTTCGCAAACAAATTGGATTTATTTTCCAACAATTCAATCTCGTGAAAAGCCTCACCGTGATGCAAAATGTTCTGGTAGGCCGCCTCGCTTATGTGCCGCTTTGGCGCTCGCTCCTTGGCTTTTTTGCGGAAAAAGATGTTTCCATAGCCAAAAGAGCCTTGGATTCGGTGGGTCTCGAAGGCCGCTACCACGAGCGCGCTCGCAATCTTTCGGGCGGGCAGCAACAGCGCGTGGCCATCGCCCGCGCCCTGGTGCAAGAACCAAAAATCATCCTGGCCGATGAACCCATGGCCTCACTCGACCCCAAACTCTCCGAAGTGGTGATCCAGATGCTCGAACGTATCAATCGCGAGCAAAACATCACCGTGCTTGTGAATATCCATGTGCTAAGCCTCGCCAAAAAATATGCGAAGCGCATGATTGCCTTCCGCAAAGGCCGCGTGGTCTTTGATGGCACTCCGGAACAGCTCACCGAGGCCAAAATCGATGAGATCTACCACGTGGACCAAGCGATGATGGAGAAGCTCTAAGCATCCTATGACTACCGTAAAGAAAATTTCTTTGCCCCCGCCCCGTCCCTTCACTTGGGCGCGCGGAATTGGTTATGTCACCATGGCTCTGCTTTTTTACTTCACTTACTGGGCCGGCACTGCCGTGGAATTCAGCATGGAACGTCTCCACGAAGGCAGCCCGCATATGGCCGACTTCCTCTCCCGGATGTGGCCGCCCGATTTTTCTGTATTGAACCGCGTGCTCACCGAAACTCTTCTGACCATCCAGCTCGCCTGGGTGGCTACCGTGATCTCGGCCATCCTCTCGCTCCCGATCGGCTTCATCGCGGCCTCGAACCTCTCCGTGAGCACTCCCGGCCGGATCCTGCGGGGGATTGTGATTTTTTTCCTCAATGCCGACCGGGCGATTGATTCCCTCATCCTGGCGCTCTTTTTTGTGAGTGCCGTGGGTTTAGGCCCTTTTCCCGGCACGCTCGCGCTCGCCATTCATTCTGTGGGCATGCTCGGCAAACTCTTTGCCGATGCCATTGAAGCCGTGGATAGAGGACCCATCGAAGCCCTCGAAAGTGCGGGGGCAGGCAAGCTGGCCACCATCCGCTGGGCCTTCTGGCCGCAGGTGGCCCCCCATTTCATCAGCTTTTTCCTTTTCCGTTTCGAACTCAACGTGCGTGTGGCCGTGGTCTTGGGCCTCGTAGGGGCCGGGGGCATTGGATTCCTGCTCACCCAATACATGCGCCTCTTTCAGTACCAGAAGCTGGCCACGGTCATTCTCGTGATCATGGTGCTGGTCATGGTGGTGGATTTCTTCTCGTCCAAGCTGCGTCGTTCGGTGCTCTAGATGCGGATCGTCTCTTGGAACGTAAATGGTATCCGTGCTTGTCTCGACAAAGGCCTCGAAAACGTGGCGCAGGAGCTCGAGCCCGATTTCTTCTGCCTGCAGGAGTCTAAGGCCTGCCAGGAGCAAGTGCCTCTCCTCGCCTACCCTTTCCTCACTAGTCGCCAGTCGATCTGGTCTAGCGCCGAAAAAAAAGGCTATAGCGGAACCGTCATTTTCTCGGCCCACCCCAAGGTGGAACTCAGCCATCGCATGGGCATCGCGAAATACGATGCCGAAGGCCGGGCCAATATTGCCTTTGCGAAGGGCTTTACCCTAGTCAACTTATACTTTCCCAACGGCGCTGCTAGCGACGAACGCCATCATTTCAAAATGGGATTCCTAGACGACCTCATTCCCTGGCTCAAAAAACTTGAGCAGGAAAGGGGTCCCCTTGTGGTGGTGGGCGATTACAACATCGCCCATACTGAGATCGACATCCACGATCCCGTCCGCAACCGCGATGCCTCGGGCTTTCGTCCGGAGGAGCGAGCTTGGATGAGCAAATTTCTTGCGCATGGTTTTGTCGACACCTTTCGCCTCCTCCATCCCGAAGCCCGCGACCAATACACATGGTGGTCGTTCCGCCAGCGCTCCCGAGAACGCAATAAGGGTTGGAGGAT
>JAKFYM010000213.1 GCA_021730855.1 Bdellovibrionales bacterium | reverse complement strand
CCGCAGGTTCCCTCCCGACCAATACCACTATGTGGGCATCGGCCGCAGCCCCACTCCTTTCCTTCGTTATTTCACCGAACGAGGAATCGATAGCACCACCATTCCGATCAGCGGCCTACGCCGTCTCGGCGCCTCTGCGATTCCAGCTTGGAGAGAGCGGTTGCAAGACCATTTCCAAAAATTTCTTCCCGCGCCTTCGGTGATCGGAGCAAAAAAAATCCTGGTGATGGACTATTCGGCTAGTGGAGATTCCATTTTAATTGCAAGAGATACGCTCACAGAAATTTTTCGCTCCAAGAACTTCGTAGAAGGGCTAGTGCTGAATGAGGATCTGCCAGAAAACCTGGAAGGAAAAGATTTTGCCACAGCAAGAATTCCCAGAGACAGCCTACTGCGCAAAAATCTCAGGTCCAGTCACTACGACTCCTTCGCACTGTATGGAAGATATGAGCTGCGCCCTGACAGCAGGGCCGAGAGCCTAAACCCGCGAGTGGAATACGAGGAACTAGGGGTGATGCTGCGCGAGCATATGCGCAGAGATAGAAAGATATCATTTTCCGGGCGACGCGTAGAAGCCTGCATCGTTTCTTACGAAAGACTACTCAGGCGCGCGCGAGCCCCCTAACCCTCAGGCACACCCATCCAACAATCCATGGACAAGCGGCCCTTTTTACAGGAGAGAGGGAGGGAGAAAGCTTAGTGGCGGCGGCGGTATTCGGTGCGGTTGATACGCGTGATGGCGCTCGAGAGCTGGAGGGGAAGGTGCTCGCGGTAGCGAGGTTCGGATCCGGCTAGGTCAGACAGGCCATTCATCGTACGGGGCGAAGAATCGGGGGAGAGATCCACGGCCGTGAGGCGCTGGTACGCATCGGGCTGGCTCACCTGGGCTACTGCGCTAAAAGCACAGAAAGCACCGCTGAGCAGGACGGCTAGTACCCAAAGAAAAGTTTTATTCGTGTCCATAAGTAACTCCTTAGTCGCGGCCCACTATGCACTTCCCGCGCCATGCGTCACATTAGCGATTTCAGGGATTTAGCACGCTAGTGGCAGGAGGAAACTGGGTAAGAACTATACGGCTGACCAAAAGCCCGCCAAATCCGCACGGCCTGCCCCCCTGCCGCCTCCCCAAAGGCCATTTTCCGACTTTTCCACTCCACTTCGGGCCGCCTAGCCCTTATAATAGGCCCCCACATAAGGAGTCTTTATGAAAACTGCCATCCTCATCCTCGCCACCCTCGTTGTCACCTCGGCCTTTGTGGCCCGCGCCGACCTCTCTTCCCTAGCTGGAAGGTACGCCTGCACCTATGCCGACAACCCTGGCTACCAAGAACTGCTCCATATTCATGGGGAAAGCGGCCTGGCCACCATGACCAAGGCCGGAATGGAAGCTCCCCTAGGCACCCTAGTGGAACGAAACGACCTAATCTCCGAAGCGCGGGTCGCAGCGGGCCATGCCTATTATGTGGTGCTAGAAGGAAACGAAGCCCGAGGCGGCCTGGAAATCCTGCGCAGCCCGGAAGGCAACCTGCGGATCGCCGCCCGCGAAGGGAACTATCTGGAAGACCAATCGCAGCAGCCGGAGCGGGAATTTCGCCCCAATGCGAGCTGCGCGAAGCAGCTGTAAAACCAGGGCGGGCGGCCCAAAAAGGCTCCTAAGCCCGCGCTTCCTTACATCTGTGAGAGCAGGCTCGAATTATAAGAAACCTTCGTGCGCTTCTGCACGTCTTGCATCCAGGCCGGCATGAAGGCGCGAAGTTTGCGCTCCTTGAGGGTGCGGGCGTGCAGGTCCTTTTCCTTGGCGAGCTTGGACATATCGGGGCTTTTCTTTTCCTTCACCATGGCCACGATCACGCCCCCGGCGGACTCAAAAAGCTGAGGACCGCTTTGGATCCTGGCCGTGGGATCAAAAGCGGCTTTCAAGATTTCATCGGCGCGGCCGATTTTGGGAATTGCGGATTCGAGGCCGTTGAAGGGGCCCGTGAGCTCGGCTCCTTTGGGAGGCCAAGCCTTGAGCGCCGCTTGGGCGGAGGCCACATTGATCGCACTGATCTCGGCGATCTTATCGCGCTTGATCAACTCTTCGGCGATTTCCTGGCGCACCTTATCGAGGGGCCGGTTGGTGCCGGCGTTTTTCTTATACACATACACATAGTGCCAGCCAAATTTGCTCTGCACCGGAGCCGACACCTTTCCCACCGCCGTACTGAAAGCTGCCTGTTCAAAAGCGGGGTCAAGGCCTTGTCCGCGAGGGAAACACTGGAGGTCCCCGCCCTTGGCTTGGGTGCCTGGGTCTTCGGAATGTTTTTTCGCCAGCTCGGCAAAGTTGCCGGGCGCAGGCTTAAGATCGGTCAAAGTTTTAGGTGGGGTGACGGCTTGTGCCGGTGTGGCTCCCGGAGCAAAACGCTTCAAGATGTGGCGGGCACAAATGGTTTCGGGCTGGTTAAAGCGGCCCGAGTTCTGAGCGTAGTAGCTAGCCACGAGGGGCTCGCGGTTTTTGTCTGCCAAAAAGGCCGTGAGCTCTTGCGGGCTCACCTTCATCTTCTTGATCGCGTCCTCACGCGTGAAACGCACGAACTGCAGGTTGCGGGTGTTGTTGGAAATCTCGAACTCGCGCTCCACTTCCACTGGCGTTACACGGATCCGTGACTCTAGGAACTTCATCATTCGCTGGTTGGTGAGGCCTTCGCGGACATTTTCTTCAAACTGCGCAACGGGAAGATTATTGGCGGCGAGCAATTGGCGATAGGTTTCTACGCTGAACGTTTTTTTCTCTTTGTCTTGAAAGGCGGGGATGCGTTGGATTTCGTCACGCACTTCGCGGTCGCTGGCCTGGATGCCCAAACGGCGCGCCTCCACCAGCATCAGCTTATTGCTCACGAGCCGCTCGAGCACGCCCTGGCGGATATTGCTCATGATGCTCGGGTCGTTGGGAAGTTCCATGCCCATGGCGCGGTAGTTTTCCACTTCACGTTCCACGGCCCCTGCAAGGTCACGGGCGGTGATCTTTTCGTCGGCCACTGAGGCTACGGTGGTGGCTCCCATGCCCGCGCCCATCCTAGTTTCCGGAAACACTCCCCACAAAACAAAGACGACCGAGATGGCGCCGATGATGACGAGAAGGACTGTCCGACCTAAATGCGCGCGCATGAATTTCAGCATATGCCTGTTTTTCCTTTGTATTCGCTGCTTTACCTAAGATAAAATCCGTAACACGAATGTGGAACATTATCAAAGAGTACCGCCACTATCTGGCCACTCTAGTGCTCGTCATTGTTCCGGTCATTGCGCTTAACGCAGGGGGGAAGAGTCCAACCGATTTTCATTGGTTCGACCGCGCCGCTGTCTCGGTAAGTGCGCCGGTGCAAAAAGCGATTCGCTGGAGCATTGAAACTTGCTGGGACGGATTGCAATCCTACCTTCTGCTCTTCAGCGCCCAAGCCAACAACCGCGATTTAGCGCTAGAGAATCGCCGCCTCCTAAATGAAATTGCTTCCTTCCAGGAAGTGGCGCGCGAGAATGAACGGCTGCGCCAGCTTGTAGAATTCAATAATCCCCTCGAAGGAAAAAAAGTGGTGGCGCAGGTGATCGCGCAGGATGTGTCGCCCGAGTTCCGCATGATCCGCATCAACAAAGGCCAGCAGCAGGGCGTGACGGTGGGCATGGCCGTGATCGCGCTCGAGGGAATCGTGGGCCGCGTGATCCGCACGGGCAAGGATTTCTCCGATGTGCTCTCACTCCTCGATAGCTCGAGCGCCGTGGACTCCCTCCTCCAGCGCAACCGCGTGCGCGGAGTGATTGAAGGCCAGGGCGATCAGTTGCTCTCGATGAAGTACCTGCGCCGCACCGACGATGTGCAAGAGGGCGATATGATCGTGAGCTCCGGCATCGGCGGGCTTTTTCCCAAGGGCCTCACCATCGGCAAAGTGGTGAGCGTGAAGAAAAAGAATTTCGGAATCAGCCAGACAGTGGAAGTGGCTCCCACGGTGGACTTCAATCGCCTAGAAGAAGTGACCGTGATCGATCCGCCGAAGATGCCGCTCGATCAACTAGTGCTGGAGCCCGCGCCAAAAATAGAGACCAAGGGAGATGGCAAGCCTGAGGCGAAACCCGAAGTGAAAAAGGGAAGCGCTGGGACTCCATGATCCACGAGTTTTACCGCGTCTTTAACTTCCTCCTGCTCGCGCTCCTCTGCTTGGTTTTGTCGGCGGTGCAGTCGGTGCTGCTCAAGCTTCCGGCCCTTTCCTGGCTCGAGCTCGATTTGCTCTTGCTCGTCGTGGTCTACCTAAGCTTGCACCGCAGCCTGCTCGTGGGCGTGCTGCTCGTGGGCTTGATCGGCCGGCTCACCGAAATCCATTCGGGCGCTCCTGCGGGATTGCTCACCGCCTCGTACCTCGCCGTCTTCTTGGCCATTCTCTTCACCAAGGAGCTCTTCCTCGTGGCCAGCACCTTTTCGAGCATCATCCTCGCCGTAACCGGCGGTATCATCTGGAAGCTCGCCTTCCTGCTCTTCGCCCAGCGCTATGGCATCCTCAGCAATGTGTGGCAGTCTTCACTCGAATATATCTTCCCCTATTTGCTCTCCCTGGGAATTTTTGCGCGGCCAATGTTCGAGCTCATTCGCCGCCTCGACCAGTGGACGAAAATGGAGCCAGATTCCGAAGCGCGCGAGATGACAGGGGAGGAGTTCTGAAGTGATCGGCCAGAATGAACAACTCCAATCTTACCAGGATCGCTTTCGCTACATTTATTTGATCTTGATTGTAATAGCCTCGATTCTCTTCCTGCGCCTGTGGTACTTGCAGATCCTGCGCGGGGAAGAGTTCAAGCAGATCGCCGAAGAGAACCGCCTGAAAAAAATCAAGATCGAAGCGCCGCGTGGGATGGTGTTCGACCGCAATCGCCAAATCTTGCTCGACAATCACCCCACCTTTAACGTGACGATCACGCCCCAGTATTTTGGCGCCACCTCCGTGGAGCAGCGCCAAGCCACGATCCACAAGCTCTCGAAGTTCATCCAGATGAGCCCAAAGCAGATTGAAGACCTGCTGATCAAGGCGCGTAAGCAGCAGAAATTCCAGCCGGTGGTGGTGAAAAAGAATCTCTCGATGGATGAAGTTTCGCTGATCGAGATGGAAAAACTCACCCTGCCGGGAGTGGAAGTGGCCACGGGCATTCGCCGCACCAATGTGAACGGAATGATCGGCTCCCACCTCCTCGGCTATATCGCCGAGATCGATGCCGACGAGCTCCCGCGCGTGAATCGCAGTGTCACCGAGCGCAGCTACCAGCAGGGCGACAGCATCGGGAAATCCGGGCTCGAGCAGCAGTGGGAGAATGTGCTGCGCGGGGTGGACGGAGTGGAGTACGTGGAGGTGGATGCCTTCGGACGGAAAAAGGTGCTGAACGAGCGCGCCAATAGCAACCAGGTGGTGGGCGAGATCCCCCCCAAGCTGGCGATCCCGGGTAAGAACATCGTGCTCACGATCGACGAGGACCTGCAAAAGCTGGCCGCCGAGGAATTCATCAAGGACGGAAAAACTGGCGCCGTGGTGGCCATCGACCCG
>JAKFYM010000261.1 GCA_021730855.1 Bdellovibrionales bacterium | reverse complement strand
AAGGACGGCCGCAGGCTGCTGCCCCGCTGGCTGAGCCTGCTCACGATCTGGCTTGGCAGCACCGTCACTCTCCTCGTGGGCCGGCGTTTCTACCAAGTGGCGCTGGTGCTGAGCGTGACCGGAGTGCTCGCGCTCTTTCTAAAAAAGCGGCTGCATCGCCGCGCCTTGCTGCTCACGGGAATTCTTTTGGCCGCCGTGGGCGCGCTTTTTTTATTAGTCCTGCATTTTCTCACTCCTTTTGGCTTAAGTGAGCTGCAGTATATGCGGAACGCTCTGGCCTTTAAGCTGCACATCCGCTTGGCAGAAACTTGGGCGGCCCTGCGCTCGAGCCATTTTCTCGGCAGCGGCCTCGGGGTAACGGATCTCCGGGGCGTGTTCCGCGTGCTGGCCGAGGCCGGAGTGGTGGGCTTTGGCCTCTATGCGGCTTTCTTTCTTTCGCTCGCCTGGCAGCTCTATCACGTGAAAGTGTCGAGCCGGGTGGTGGTCTCGAAGGTGGCGCTGGTGTCGGTGGGGGTATTTCTTTTGCTGCTCAGCCACTATGTGGAGAATCCCTATGGCGCTTACATTTGGGTTTGGTATAGCTTTTGGGTGTTGTTTTCCTCCACTCCGAAAAAGAAAGGCCGCGAATGAAGCCGCTCTTTCTCTCCCACCAATCTAGCTTTTTGTATGGCGGAGAAATTTGCACCTTGGCTTTTCTGCGCGAGCTGGAGGCGCAAGGCGCGAGGGCGCATTTTGCGGCGCCCGCGGGGCCCTATCTGGAGCGCGCCAAGGCCTGGGCCGACTGCCATGAGATTCCGGCCGTGCAATTTCGCCGGGAACTGCGCACCCTGCGCACGCTAGTTCCGGCCCTTTGGCGCTCGCATCGGGCGTTAAAAAAAATCCTCGAAGGCAAAATCTCTCTGGTGCACGCCACGAGCTTGAAGGCGATGGTGTATGCCGCGGCCCTGCCGGTGCCCGTGCTCTGGCACCACCACGATATCCTGCCCGCCTCCCTCGCCAACGACCTTTGGGTGCGTGCCTTAGCCGCGCGTGCGACCAGGATCCTCACGCCCTCGCAGGCGGGGAAGGAGGCGCTTCGCCAGTCGGGGGTGCCGGAAGAAAAAATCTTTGTCCTGCACAATGGCTTTGCGCTCGAGGATTGGAAGCCGCGTCGCCCGCGCCAGGCGGGCACTCTGCGGGTAGCGATGATCGGCGAGATCTCGGAGCGCAAGGGCGTGGACCGCTTGCTGCCGATAGCCGAGGCCTTACCGGAGGTGCGTTTCACGGTGATCGGAGCGGGGCTCTCGGAGCCGGAATTTGCCCGCAGCACCCAGCGCGCGCTCGAGGCCGTGGGCGTGGAATTCCTTGGCCGCCGCGAGGACATCCCAAAGCTCCTCCAAGAAATCGATCTGCTCCTCGTGCTGAGCCGCCAGGATCCCTTGCCCACGGTGATCGTGGAGGCGGGGCTCTCGGGCGTGCCCGTGATCGGCACCCGCGTGGGAGGCATTCCGGAAATGATCGGCTCCGGGGGCGGACTACTGGCTGATAGCACGGAAGAAATCGTGGCTGCCCTTCGCGAGATGCAGAACCCCGAAGCTTGGGCTCGTTTCGCAAGAGCGGCGCGCGCGCAGGCCGAAGCGCAATATGATGTAAAGAAGCTCACGCGAGATTTGCTCTCTCACTACGCGGCTCTCGGAAAGGAGGGCCGATGAAGGTCTCCGTGGTGGTGCCCACTTGGAATGCGGCGGGCTTTGTGGCGCGTATCCTCGAGGCGCTCGTGCGCCAAGAGGGCGTGGAGTACGAAGTGCTGATCGTGGACAATGGCGTGGTCAATCGCGAAACAGAAGAAGTGGTGGCGGCCTGGAAACCGAAATTCCCCGGCCTTGTGTACCTTTCCTTCGCGCGCCAGCTTGGTTATGCCGGGGCCGTGAACGCCGGAGTGCGCGCGGCCTCCTATCCGCTCGTGGCCGTCACGAACAACGACAATATTCCCGCGCCCACTTGGCTGGCCGAGCTCCTGGCCGAATACCAGCGCGCCCGCCTCGAGGGCAAGGAGGCGATTGTGACCGGGCTCGTGGACCGCCCCGATTTCCCCAACCCTCTCGGCGCGCGCAGCAATGCCTATGGCCGTGTGGTGCGCGCTTCCAGCGAGGGCCTTTACCGGCCGTTTCATCCGGATGGCAGCTGCTTTCTTTTTTCCAAAGAGGTCTTTGGCCTGCCCTATGACGAGGACTATTTCATCTACCAGGAGGATGTCTATCTCGGCTGGCGGGCCTGGCTGGGCGGGCAAGAGGTGCGCTTGGCCGAGAAATCCCGGGCCGTTACCTTCGATGGGGGCAGCACCCGCCGCATCGCCTACCGCACGGCTTACTATACTGAGCGCAACCGCTGGCTGAATTATTTTTTGTTTTTCTCCTGGAGCACCATCCTGCGGCTGATGCCGCTGCTCTTTCTCGACGCCGCCTTGAAATTTCTTGCTGGTTCCAATCGCCGCGCCAAGGCACATGCCTGGTGGTGGCTGGCCACGCATCCGCTCCCAGTGCTCGCCAAGCGCGCGCGCATCCAGGAAACCCGCCGCCGGCCCGATCGGGAGATTCTCCCCCTGCTTTCGCGCACCTATGCCAATCCCCAGGAAAAAGGCGCTAGGGTTTTGAATGCTTTCTTCTCCGCCGCCGCGCGGGCGCTTTGCCTACGGCTCGGAAGATAGCGGCTTGGTCTCACGGAAGCCTGGCAGCACAGCATCCCGAGCCGAAACGATGGGATCCTTCACCGGCCAGGCAATGCCAAGCTCAGGATCATTCCAGCGCATCCCGCCCTCTGTCTTGGCATTGTAGAGGCCGGTCACCTTGTAAAAGACATCGGCCTCTTCTTCGCCCAACACGCAGAAGCCATGGGCAAAACCAAAGGGCACCCATAGCGCGAGCCCATTGCTGTCGCTCAGCTCCACTCCGTAGTGTTTGCCGAAAGTGGGGGAGTCCTTGCGTATGTCCACCACCACATCCCAGATCCGGCCGCGGGCCACGGCCACGAGTTTTCCTTGGGGCGGATCGGTCTGGAAGTGCATGCCGCGGAGGACGCGGGGGGCCGAGCGCGATTGGTTGTCCTGCAGGAAATCTTCGCGGATCCCGAGGGCGCGCATTTTGTCTTCGTGATAGCGTTCCACAAAAAATCCGCGCTCATCGCGGAAGATCTTCATCTCAATCAAGAGCAGCCCTGCGAGGGACACTGTAGAAGCCTTCATCGCCTGCCGCTCCTATCTTCCACGAGCTGCAATAAGTATTTTCCATATTCGCTCTTGGAGTATTTTTCTGCCGCCGCCCGCAAGCCGGCGGCATCGATAAATCCCTTTTCGTAGGCGATCTCCTCGGGGCAGCCCACCATGAGGCCGGTGCGCTGCTCGATGGTTTGTACGAATTGCGAGGAGGTGAGGAGCGAATCGAAGGTGCCGGTATCCAGCCAGGCCACACCCCGGCCGAAGGTGCGCACCGTGAGTTGGCCTTTGGATAAATAAACTTTGTTTATGTCGGTGATCTCGAGCTCGCCCCGCGCCGAGGGTTTCAGGCCCTTGGCGATCTTTGCCACCTGGTTGTCGTAGAAGTAGAGGCCCGTCACCGCCCAGGGCGAACGCGGATTTTTTGGTTTTTCCTCGATGCTGAGGGCCTTGCCGTCGGCCCCGAATTCCACCACTCCGTACCGCTCGGGATCCTGCACATGATAGGCATAGACCTCGGCTCCGCTTGTGAGGCTCGCGCTTTTTTGCACGAGCTGGCCGAGCTCCATGCCGTAAAAGATATTGTCGCCTAAGATGAGGCAGGCCGAATCCCCTCCGAGAAAACTCTCCCCCAGCACAAAGGCTTGCGCGATGCCTTCGGGGCGCGGCTGCTCCAGGTAGGAAAATTGCAGGCCGAGGCCCTCACCCGTGCCGAGAAGTTGCCGCAGGTGCGGAAGATCCCGGGGCGTGGAGATCACAAGGATCTCGCGGATGCCGGCCAGCATCAGCACCGAGAGGGGATAGTAGATCGTGGGTTTATTGTAGATGGGCAGGAGCTGTTTGCTGATGGTGCTCGTCACGGGGTAGAGGCGGGTGCCGCTGCCGCCGGCCAGGAGGATGCCTTTCATCGTTTGCCTTTCTGTACTTGGGCTTGCCACTGCTGGTTCTCGAGGTACCAGCGGATCGTGGCATTTAGGCCGGAGGAGAATTCATGGCCGGGTAGGAAGCCCAGCTCTTTGCGCGCCAGCGAATCATCGATAGCATAGCGCTGGTCGTGGCCGGGGCGGTCTTTGACGAAGGTGATTTGGTCGGCGTAGGAGCCTTGGGTTTTGGGCTGGAGCCGATCGAGCTCGGCGCAGAGGGTGCGCACGAGGTCGATGTTGCGGCGCTCGGAATTGCCGCCCAGGCAATACACAGATCCTGTTTTTCCCTTTTCCAGGGCGAGCAGGATGCCGGCGCAGTGGTCGGCCACATGGATCCAGTCGCGAATGTTTTTCCCGTCGCCATAGACGGGCAGCGGCTGGCCTGCGAGGGCGCAGCTGATCATATGGGGGATGAGTTTTTCGGGATATTGGTAGGGGCCGTAGTTGTTGGAGCAGCGGGTGATCACCGTGGGCAGGCCATAGGTGTGGTTCCAGGCCTGCACGAGGTGGTCGGCGGCGGTCTTGGAGGCGGAGTAGGGGGAGCGCGGGTCCACGGGAGTGTTCTCGCGGAATTTTCCCGTCTCCCCGAGCGAGCCATAGACCTCATCGGTAGACACCTGCAAGTAGCGAAAGTCTTTTTGGCTTTGCCAATATTCGAGGCTCTGCACGAGCAGGTTTGCGGTGCCGAGCACATTGGTCTCCACGAACACCAGGGGGCCCGCGATCGAGCGGTCCACATGCGTCTCCGCCGCAAAATTGAGCAGGGCCGAGGGGCGGTGCTGAGTGAGGAGGTTTTTCACGAGGGCCGCATCGCGGATGTCGCCCACCACGAGCTCAAAATTTTCGCTCAGGCCTTCAAGGTTCTCGCGATGGCCGGCATAGGTGAGGGCATCGAGGGCGAGCACGCGGTAGCCGCGCTCGAGGGCGAGCCGCACGAAATTGCATCCGATAAATCCTGCGGCCCCGGCAACAAGAATGGTTTTCATAAGTCTTGGAACTCAAAAACAAGCTCATCGGGCCCAACCAACGACAAGCGGGTGCGGATAGTGTGTTCCAGGCGGCGCGGGCTCTTCTGCACGGCTTCGATATCGTGCAGGAGTTTGGCGTTCTCGCTTTGTAAGTCATCAATTCGGCTCTGGAGGCGCGCGTTTTCTTGGCTCGAGCGGTAGGCCGAAAGCAAGCCCGCCTCTCCGAGCACCACGATGCCCAAGGAAATCAGGAAGGCGCCAAGAAAAATATAGCCCAGTTTCAAAACTTCATCCCCAGGGATTGCAGTCCATTGAACCGCGCTTTTTCGCCAAGCTCCTCTTCGATGCGCAGGAGTTGGTTGTATTTTGCCATCCGCTCGCCCCGCGAGGCCGAACCTGTTTTCACGAGTCCGGAATCGGTGGCCACGGCTAGCTCGGCGAGGAAGGTATCTTCCGTCTCGCCACTGCGGTGGGAGACTACGGTAT
>JAKFYM010000286.1 GCA_021730855.1 Bdellovibrionales bacterium | reverse complement strand
AACCACCCCAAGAACATTCGCTTTTTTTCCACGGCCGAGCGCTGCCATCCCTGGCACTAGCCTTGCTTTTGCTTCCTGGGGGACTAGGAAATGAGCAAAGGATTGTGGCCGGCGATCTCCGGCAGTATCGCGCAAAGTGAACGCTTAGACGTGATCGCGAACAATCTCGCCAATGTGGACACGGCCGCGTTTAAACGCGATCAAGTGGCCTTCCAGGCTGTCATGAGCAGCGCCGTGACGGCTGCGATGAAAGAAGACATCCCCCGCAAATTGTACACGGAAAAAGATTTCCATAAGCTCGACGGTGCCGACTCCGCTTACGTGGCGGTCGAGGGAACGTTCACGGACTTCACGCAAGGACGCACAAAAGTCACGGGAAACCCTCTCGACATCGTGCTCGAGGGCAAGGGAATGTTCGAAGTGCTGAGCCCGCAAGGATTGCGGTACACAAGGCAAGGAAGCCTAAAGCTCAATCCAGAAGGAACCCTGGTGACCACGGAAGGTTTCCCGGTGCTTTCTCCTGGAGGCATACCGGAAGCCGGTGCGCCGCCCGTGCCAAGAGAGGAGCTCTTGGGGCGGGCGATTCGCCTAGATCCGGCTGTGAAGGGGCAGGTCACCATCACCGCCGACGGTCGCATCTATCAGGAAAAGACCGAAGTGGGCCAGATCGCGGTGACCGAGTTCGTGGATCCCAAGCTGCTCACCAAAGAAGGCAGCTCGCTCTTCCGCAACGAGACGCCCGCGAATATTTCACAGGATGCTTCGACCACGAATGTGCGTCAGGGCATGCTCGAGACCTCGAACGTGAATGCGATCGCCGAGATGACGGAGCTTCTCAAGGCCACGCGGCTTTTTGAAGCGAATGAAAAAGTAGTGAGAACATACGGAGAATTAGAGAGTAGAGCCGTAAACGACTTAGGCAAGCTCTAATTAAACTGATTCCATGGAGGGAATTAGATGCTGAGAGCCATTAATACCGCTGCGACGGGCATGGATGCCATGCAGACCAACCTCGACAACGTGGCCAACAACCTGGCCAACGTTAACACCACGGCCTATAAAAAGGGCACGGCGGAATTCCAAGATCTCTATTACCAAACGGTGCGCGCGCCCGGCAGCCAGGTTTCGGCGGACACCGCCATGCCCACGGGCGTGCAGGTGGGCGTGGGCGTAAAAACCGCCAGCGTGCACAAGGACTTCACCCCCGGGGTGGCAAAGCCCACGGGCAACCAATGGGATCTGCTCATCCAGGGCGATGGTTTTATTTCGGTGCAGAAGGAAAATGGCGAGATTGCCTACACCCGCGATGGCGGCTTGAAGATCGACGGCCAAGGCCGCGTGATGACGAGCGCCGGCTATTTGGTTTCTCCGGCCATCACCATCCCTCCGAACTCGGCCGGCGTGGTGATCTCCCCCACGGGCATCGTGAATTCTAAGGAACCCGACGGGAAGATGACCCAAGTGGGCCAGATTGAGCTTGTGGCCTTCGTGAACCCAGCGGGTCTGGAAGCCGACGGTGGAAATCTTTACCGAGCCAGTGACGCCTCGGGGGCGCCTGTGCAAGGCACTCCGGGCAATAACGGGCTTGGTACCATCGAGCAATACAAGCTCGAGGCGTCCAACGTGAACGTGGTGAACGAAATGGTGAATATGATTCAGGCCCAGCGCGCCTACGAAATGAATTCCAAGGTGATGCAGGCCGCGGACCAGATGCTGCAGGTTTCAAACAATGTGGTTAAGTAAATTTCTTTTCCTAATGTTGCTGCCTTTTTGCGCATGGGCCTCTCCCAGCGCGCCTAAAGCAGAAGTCGAAGTGCGCATCGAGGCTCGCGTGCGCGTGAGCTCTACCAATGTGGTGCTAGGAGATGTGGCCACGATTTACGCCAAGCGTGGCGCTGATTTCCAGGCTCTATCGGGCCTCGTGATCTCGCGTTTTCCCGACGACCAAAAAGAATTCAAATTGCCGCAAATGTATCTCGAAGCACGTATTCGCGAAGCCTTGCCGCCGCAAACTCAGCTCACCTTGCATGGTCCGCAGGAGATCGCCTTTGAGTTGCACAAAATGGGAGTGGAGCCTAAAGACCTAGCTCTGGAAATTGAGCGCCTCGCCCGCGCCGAAAAGAAAATTCCCGAGAGTGTAGAGCTCGAAGTGCTGCCCCTCACGAATCCAGACCAGCTGAAACTCTTGCAGCCCGGAAGTTTTCACTTGGAATCCGCCTCTCAGCAGGCAGAGTGGCGTGGAGAAATGCCGTTCAAGCTCATCCAGGCCGATGGCACCCTGATTTGGGTCAAAGCCAAGTTGCGCTGGTTTGCGCAAGCCTGGGTGGCGCAGAAGAACTATCGCCTGGGCCAAGCCCTCACGAGCTCCGATTTTTCCCAGCAGCGCGTAGAGGTCACTCACCTAAGGGGAGAAAATTTAATCATTGCCCCTTCTTCGGAAGACTTTGCCAACCGCTTGCAGTCGGCCACGGCGAAACGAAGCATTATGGCCAATGCCCCACTCACGAGCAGCATGGTGGCGAAGATTCCCGACGGACGCCTCGGGCAGCTCCTCAAGGTGGTGTTTGTCTCGGATAGTGGCATTCGTGTCACCACCGATGGTGCCCTACTCTCCAATGGCATCGTGGGTGACGAATTGAAAGCTCGGTTGCGCTCGTCGAAAAGAATCGTCACGGGCCGACTCATGGAGGGCGGAACGCTCGAGGTGAATCTATGAAACCGGAAAAACTTCTATTCGTGGCTGCAGTCCTATTTGGTCTCACTTCCTGCACTAGCTTTATCCAATCCCTGCGGGAAGAGAGCGCGGCTGTGGATCAGGAATATGATCGTGGCCTGGGTGAGGGCTTGGAAGGTGACGATCTGCCTCGCTCCATGCGTGGGGTGAGCGCCAATAATGTTTCTAGCTATGATCCGCCCGTCACTCGCGGCTATGGCCGCCGCTTGGAGAAATACGTGAATGAGGGCGAGGGCGCGGTAGAGGCCGCTGAGGGTGAATACCGTCGTGCTACTCGGCAGGATTTTATCGACAAAGAATCCGCTGAAAACAGCCTTTGGGATGGCCAGGGGCAAAACAATTTCCTTTTCACCAACAATGCCCGTCGCGAACCGGGAGACTTGATCACGGCGGACGTGGAAAAAGATTTGAGACGGGAAATCCAGTACCAACTTTGGATGACCCTTCCTGCGGAACAGCGAAAAGCAAAACGCACCTTGGCCAGCACGGCCGACGACGCGAAAAAAGCTGTGGCCGATCCCACTGGTGCTGCCAAAGCAGCCGAAGACAAAGCAAAAGACCAGGCCGAAGAAGCTGCCAAGACCAATATGGCCCCTGAAGGCAAAGACGATGACGTGATTCGCATGGAAGTGGCCGAGACCTTAGGCAATGGCCTAGTGCGCGTGGTGGGCCAGAAGCGCGTGATCTACCGCGGGGCTTCGCGGGTGCTGGAAGTGATGGCACTCGTGAACAATAAAGATGTGGACCCGAACAATCGCGTGAAAAGTTCGGCCTTTCTCGACGTAAGAACACAGGTGATCCAATGAAAAATGTTTTTTTTGTCCTAGCCGCTCTTCTGGCCCTGCCCCAAGCGGCACCCGCCGCACGCCTGAAGGACATTGTGCGCATCAAGGGCGTGCGCGAGAATATGTTGATCGGCTACGGTCTCGTGGTGGGCTTGAAGGGCACCGGAGATTCAAGCGCGGATGTGACCGGCAAGGCGCTCCTGCGCATGTTCAATAAAATGGGCATGAATGTGGAAACCGACGTGAAATCCAAGAACGTGGCCTCAGTGGTGGTCACGGCCCGCCTTCCGGCCTTTTCGCGAGCCGGCCAGAAGCTAGACGTGTCGGTGTCCAGCGTGGGCGATGCCGGCAGTCTCGAGGGCGGCACGCTCTTGATCACACCCCTAAGAGCCGGTGACCAGCAGGTCTATGCCGTGGCCCAAGGGCCAATCAGCTTGGGATCGATCACCGATGGGAGCGGGAAGTTTGGCACCGCGGGCCGTGTGCCGCTGGGTGGGATTGTGGAGAAGGAGCTACCCGGAGAGTTTGCCAATAAAAAGGCGCTCCGGCTCAACCTCGACGAACCAGATTTCACCACTATCGCGCGCACTGTTCGCGTGATCAATACCGAGCTCGGTGGCAAATACGCTACCGCCGTGGACCAAAGCACGATCGATTTGATCGTGCCCTTTTCTTATGACGGGAATGCCGTCGAATTAATGGCGGTTCTGGAAAATTTGACGGTCGATACCGACACTCGCGCACGCGTGGTGATCAACGAAAAAACCGGCACCGTGGTAACGGGCGGAAAAGTGCGCGTGAAAAATGTGTCGCTTGCGCACGGAGATTTGGCGATCCAAGTGGCGGGCGCGAAGCCGGCCGCAAAAGGCGGCGGGAAGAAAGTGGTGGAAATTCCAGCCACTACGAATGTCTCGGAGCTTGCGAACGTGCTCAACGAGCTGGGTGTGAGCCCCAAAGATCTCACCGCGATCTTCCAGTCACTCAAAGCCGCAGGGGCTTTAGAGGGCGATCTTGAAATCTTATAAATTGGATATTCAAATTGGCAAGGAGCATGCAATGGGTTTAGGAGATGCGTGATTCAAGGATTGAATCCACGAAAGCTCACGCAGGAAACAGGAAAAGGCTAGTTTGCCATGGATGGCGTTCTGAATTTTTCTTTGTTTTGAGCTTTCTACAGCATGGAAGCGAAACGCATCTCAGGACAGGGAAGCTCCGGAAGAATGAGCTTCCCTGTTCACTTTTTTTAGGAGGCGCGCATGCGAATTGATCGTCCCCTTCCCACCGTTGACCCCAACTCTCTTAGCAAAGAATCCCCCCTCTGGCAGGCCGCCCAAGGCCTCGAGGCGAACTTTTTGAAGGAGATGGTGCGGAATATGCGCAAGACGGTGCAGGAGAGCCCAGAGTCGCAGAACAACCGGGGGCTGCAGATCTTCCGGGGAATGTTAGACGACCACTACGCCGAAACAGCCGCGAAAACACAGGGAATTGGCTTGGCGGAACTGATTGTACGGCAGGTGCTGGAAATGCAGGAAGCCGCCAACAGCATGGCTAGAGCGCCAATGCAGGAAGTAAACAAAAGTGATGTTATCAAGAAATAAAACGGCTAGAGGATGGAGCCGTTTATGTTATGATTTTACTAAGCTAAGCCGAGAAATCGGCCGCGAATGTTCAGGAAGGACATGCCAATGAAAGTAAATAATCACAAAGATTCCGTCGAGCTCTCTAATGTCGCGCGCTCTAAGCGTGGCGATCGTGCTAATGCCGCGAAGAATAAAGAAAACGCGGAAGCCGCTCCGGCCCAGGGCGCGGGTTCCACCGCCAACGTGGAAATCTCCAGTGAAGCCAAAGCAATGAATAGCGCCAAACAGATCGCCGGTGCAGACACCACCGACCAAGCGAAGATCGATAAGATCAAGGCCGCGATCCAAGCTGGAACCTATAAGCCTGACTTTGGAAAAGTAGCGGACAAAATGGTGACCGAAACTTTGCTGCAAGAAATTAGTTAACGTTAAAAACTCTCATCAGGATGATGGGGGAGGATGACCATGGACGGCCAAGCTCC
>JAKFYM010000027.1 GCA_021730855.1 Bdellovibrionales bacterium | reverse complement strand
CCATAACGAATGCGGGGGCCATAGTCGATGGTGAGTGTCAGCCCCACTTTGCCGTCGGCCGTGACCTTGTATTCCATCACGGGATCCCGCGCCAAAAGGAAGTCTCGCTCGCGCAGCCAGTCCTTCACGGCCTGGATTCCTTCCACCACTTTGTCTCTTTGGATGCGATCTCCCACGTCTAGCCCGAAGACTTCGCGGATCTCACGCTCATAGCGATCCCGCAACTCCCTTTTTTCCACCACGGTGAGGGGAGAAACATCCAGGCTAGCCAGGAGGGTAGGCTCGCCCTCCACGATCAAAAACTTCAGCACCTTGGACTGCGGATCAAAGGTGTACTTAATATCGGCGGCAAGATAGCCCTGCTTGCCGTAGAAGAGCAGCAACTTTTCGGCAGAGGCTTTGGCTTGGTCGCCCTCGAACTCCTGGCCATCCTTAATTTCGACGATAGGGAGCAAAACATTGGTGGAGACCGATTGATTTCCCTCGAAGAGAATTTCGGCAATCCGCAATTTTTTGCGCGCATGCACGATCAGCCGCACTCCACCGGGAACCTTCTCCGCACGCACGTCTACCTGAGATTCGCCCCCGCTCTCGTGGTACCAGAGCAAGATAGATCGGACCGTGATCGGGCTCAAATCTTTGCGCTTCAAGGCATCGAAGCGCGACTTCGTATTGTCGGGAAGGGCATCGCCAGAGAAAACCACGTCCTGCACTCGCTCTTCTCGCAGTGCCTGAAAATCCGCCTGCTCGGCTCTTGCGATCACGCCAAATGCGAAAAGGAGGAATAGGAGGCAAGCTTTCACTTGAACCCCCAGCGAAATTTCAAGTCGGCCCCGTAGGAATTGCGCACCTCGGTGGGATCTAGGCCCGGAGCTTGCTCGTATACGGCGCTCACGGATGCTTTATTGCCTAAGCGATATTCCAAACGTGCATCCATCGATTGGCCTTGGGTGGAGCCCACGGTGCCGCCGAAAAAGGCATCGAGATTTTTCAAAAGCTGCGTCTGCACATAGACTTTTGGCGCTACGGCACCAGGAGTGCTGCTATTGGGCTGAATGATATTGGCTTCGTTGTCGCTCACCACAGGCGCCACGTGCACACGCAAGCCCTTAGATTGCAAATTCTGGTTGAGCTGCATTTGCTCAATCAGGATGGAGCCCACTTCCGAATAGGTTATGGCACTAGTGTCATTTTGGCTGATGCGTTTGGTGTCCTCGGTGCGGTAACCAAAGGCGAGGAGGGATACAATCTCCTCCTGCGGCATCGCTGGATAGGACGAAAGCGTGATCTTTGGCTTGTCGGTGGTGCCGCTGGCAAAAATGCTGATGCGGTAGTTGTCCACGTTAGCCACTCCGCCGATCGAAAACTGCGGATTGAAAAATTCTGGGTTCGGCTGGCGGATCAGGGCATGGTCTAAGGTGAAAGCGGTGTTGCGAAAAAGCAATTTGCCTCGCACAAGCTCGGCCCGAGCCACGATCTGCGGAAATTCAAAATTGTTTAGAAGAGTGGCCTCGCCCTGGAACTCGGCATCCAGCAGGTTGTTCTCCACCATCACGCCACGCTCGGCCACGGCGCGGATTTTCACTTCGTAAAACGACTTAGAACCAGAGATCTTTTCCGGTAGGTAACGCGCGTTCTGCAAACCCTTCTGGTTGCCACCCACATCGAAATTATTTCGCATCACCACTTTTTTCATCTTCACCGTGCCACCGAAAAGGTAGGGCGGTTTGTCTCCCGTGAAACTCAATTTTCCGTCAGCCACATCAGCATAATTGACGGGGAAGAATTTTACCCGATTGTTGGAAAAAAAGAGGTCTATGTCGAAACGGGGCGCGCGATTGAGATAGAAATCTAAGCTGCCTGTGGCCTGTATGCCACCGCCGCCTAACTGGCCCACCATTGATTCGAGGCTAATGCGAGAATCAGCGAATCGCAGGCGACCGCGCAGATTGTCGATAGGCGCATCGAGGCCACCGAAGCGCAGGAAAGCATCCTCGAGCAGCACGTTTCCATGGAATTTTGCATTGCTAAGATCACCCGCTAAGCCAAGATCGAATTGCATCTTGCCCCGAGCCTCTTCCACCAGGGGGGTGAGAAACTCCAGCAGCCTCATGGAGGCCGGCCCTTCCATGCGATTGTCGATGGCGGAACCATCCACTCTGCCCTTGAGACGAAACTCAAGGTTCGTAGCTTCTCCGACCAGCTGAAAACGCTCCGCTTCGGCTAGGCCATTCGCCACGCGGATACCCACGGCAGCAGGCATTTTCAGGGAATAACCAGATTTTGTGATCGCCAGCTCCTGGAGCTGCCCTGCCCCCTGCATATGCGTCCAGTCCGCGCCCTTCCAATTGACCTGCACTTGAGCACGGACATTCATGGCCAGAACCGGATCGGTACAATTGCGTCGACTCACCATGCAAAGCAAGAAACCAAAGTGCGCACCGCTCACGCTTACTTCTGATCTGGACTCTCCCTTGCTTTGGTAGGCCAATCGCCCGGAAGCTTGGGCGGCCTCCCCTAAATCGAGTTTATATTCGCCAAAGTCCGGATGAGTCTTGTACACGAAGGTGGCAGGAGGCAAGGGAAGCGTGCGCACAAATCCATTTTGCACATCGATGCGAGTAGTGCTTTCCAGGGTTTCCCACTTCCCTTCACCAGCGCTATGCAAACTGAATAGTCCATCGATGGGAAAACCCGAATGCGAGACAAAATCCAGGCTGCGAAGTTTGCCCCGCTCACTGCTGAGCTCATACTTCAATTTTTCGGAAGCTAGGTCATAGGTGACATTCCCCGAAAAAACGCTGTCGTATTTTCGGGCGCTGGTGGTTCGGCCAAAAACCACGCCCTTGCGTAAGCCAGCCGTGGCTTCCACTTCGTGAAGCATTTCGTCCCTATAGGATAGATTGCGCCCCTTCACCTGGCTGAGAATATCCAAGGTGGCGAGCCCGCCATCGTAGCCGCCACCCACGCGGGCCTCTCCAGAAATCAGGCCGGTCATGCCATGCGGAATCCAGGTCAGGTCTTTCAGAGATTTCGCGAAAATCGCAAAAAGATCGTTCGGATCGCTTTCTTTGAACTTCGCTTGGAGCAAGAGATCATCTCCCTCTCCTAAGTTCACCTTGCCGTGCACTTGGTATTCTGCCGAGTTCTTTTTGCCTTTGAGGCCTTCGAGATAGAGATAGGAATCGCCGTCGTCGTAGGTCACGCGCCCCTCTAAAAGCCCGAAATCAAAATCCAAAAACTTGGCATTTCGTTGGTTCAGGTCAAAGTCAATGCGCACCTTCTCGGATGGCCCCTTGACCTCGATTCCAATCGCTCCCTCACCCGTGAGAGGAATGCCTGCGATCGCGCCCACTTCTTTGCCCATGTCCACTTTTTCGGAATAACCAGAGATATCGAAACCTGCCTTGGTCACCTGCCCGGAGACGTTCATCTTGCCCGTACCGAGCTCGAGGGTGCTCTCCCCAATGCGCAGGGCGCCTTGTTTCCACTCTAGATCGGATAGCAATTTGAAGGGCTCAACGCGAAAGATCGTTTTGTAGGGGCGAGTCTTTCCATACACCTGATTGTTCAGCTCGAGGTTCTTGATGGTTAACTCTGGCTGAAAGGACAATGATCCCAATTTCAGGCCATCCTTGGCGGCCACGATGTCCACCCGCGCGCGCACGATCCCATCGATATGCATCTTTAGGTTGTTGATGCTCTTTTTTAGATCCCCGGCAAAATTCTCCAGCCCCACATTCGTAAACTTAAGTTGAAAGGCCTTAGAGCCAGGAACAAAGGGGATGGGCAGCTCAATTTTATTTCTCAACAAAATTTGGCCGCCCTCGGCTTTCGCGCTTAGGGAGTCAAGCACCATAAGTCCGGATCCGTAAGTGCCACTGACTTCAATCTTGTTCACTTGCCAAGAGGCATACTTGAAATTGTCGACCTCCATCCGCGCCTGCACGGATGGGTCTTTCAAGCGGCCAACCACCTTCAAGTCGGCAAGGATTTCCCCTTGGAAAGGAGCCAGCGATTTTTCAAAATCGGTGAGCTCGCTGAGTGGACCACGCAGAATGAGATCAAGGTCCGGGCGTGCGTTTTCTAAATCATCGATCGAACCCACCAGTTTTCCGGCTGCATGTAGAGCCGCTTCGCGCCTCTGTAAATCCAAAGTAGAAAGAGTGATCAGGTCCTTATCTATTTCTGCATTGGCCTTGAGCACCCGAAATTCCTCGGAAATTTTTGGCGTCTTGAGCTTGAGGTGCTCCAAATTGGCCACGATGCTTGTGCCTTCCGCACTTGGGGTGACGGCGAGATAGATAATCTTGTTTACGTCCACGGCAGAGAGCTGGCCGCCCTCTCTCCAAGATATTTGGAGCTTGGTATTGCGCAGCTCAAGCTGCCGAATAGAGAGAAAAAAATCCTCGCCCAGCTCTACCCGAATGGGCTGATGCACGAGCTCGGAAATCTTCTCTTCCTTTCCAGAGCCCTTTTTCTGGGGGATGGCCAGGATCAGCTCCGCCTCATTCACAAAAACTTTGTTGATCATGATCCCGCGACTAAAGGCCTGGATCATGCGGAACGAAAAGCCCATCCGCTCGGACCGAAAAACAGTGTCGGTGGCCAAGCCCAGAGAGTTGCTCGGCAGGACTTTGACGTCCACATTTAGCAACGAGAGGCTGGGAGGAAGGATGCCAATCTGCAATCGATCAAAATTCAGCTCTAGACCCAGGCTTCTCGTCACCCGAGTCTGAATCTTCTCTTTGGCCAAACGAGCAAAGCTCTCCGATTGCAAATACAGCAATGCGGCGGTGGTGAGAGCGGCCACGAGGAGTAGGAATGTCCAGAGAAGCCGCTTGCCCATGCGCTAGCTTTCCAACTTATGGCGGATATTGCGATAGTTGGCGTCGAGCTCCGCTACTTTTTCGAAAAACTTCCGGGAGCGGTCCGGCTGTCGCATTTTTGCGAAGAGTTCTCCCAGGGTGTAATAGATCTGAATTTTATCCTGATCGCTTTTCCCGGAATCGGCGCTCAGGCGCTTGAGGATGGAAGCGGCACCAGCGTAATCCTTACGAGCAAATTTCGCCATGGCGGCCAAATAGTAAGCATCGTAGGCAAAATCCGGAAACTCTTCCACAATCTTGGTAAAAACGAATTCCGCGCGTTTAAAAAGTCCCATTTCATGCAAAGCAATACCAAAATCGAGGATGGTGCGCGAATCTCCCTCGGCCACCAGCTCGTCCACTTCCGCACTCACCGTAGAAGCAAAGTCTTCATTATCGGCCTCATCGGTCTCGCTCAGAGAAAATTCTTCTTCTAGTCGCTCGAGAATCTCTCCCGACTTCTCTTGCAGATCAGAATCACTAGATACCGTGGCATAGAGGCTGTCTGGCAGCTCCAGCTTACGGACTTCACGTAAACGATCCTTCACCTGCTGCTCATTCGCACCGAGCGCAAGAGCATGGCGCAGAAATTTGCGCGCGAGATAGTAGTTCCGCTTTGCTATATAGCGTTCGGCTTTTCGCAAAAGAGTATCGGCATCTGGAGCCTTTGCCTTTGGATTGCTTTTTCTAGCCTCTTTCAACTCTTGGATCAGGTTCTGTGTGGGCTCGGCCTCGGGT
>JAKFYM010000236.1 GCA_021730855.1 Bdellovibrionales bacterium | reverse complement strand
GGCGCTCACGCGAAAGATCAAACTACCATTTTTATTTATAGAGCCGGCAAAAACAAAGCTGCCCATGCTCTTGACCTTGGCTTCTTTTTCACCCAGGTGGCTTTCGTCGGCAAAACTCGAGCCGAAAGTGACTAGGCCATCCGCCGGGATCACCTCATCCGGCTGCACGCGCACGAGATGGCCCGGCTCGAGCGAAGCCGTGGGCACCTCTCCTTGGATATCGGCGTCCACAAAGACGCAGGCCTTCTCAGGCACCTTTTCCAGATCTTCGGCAAAGGCTTCGTTCCGTTTCTGGGCTTTTTCCACCAGGGTGTAGAGCCAAATCCGAGCCTGCCAGGCGATGGCCAGGGGGATGGCTACTTTTTGCAGGCTCTCTAGGTCGCGCGTGAAAAAGAGGAGAGCCGGAAGAATGAGGTAGAGGAAATTTAGGCGGAGGGGAGCCCGAAAATCAAGCAGGATGGAGGCAAAGGCCAGGCCCGGAATCAAGGCATGCGTTTGCGGCCAGGCGAGGTCGAGGCCGCAAGCAAGGAGCGCAGCTGCCAGGCTAAGCTTTGTTCTCACGCGGCTTATCTCCAGATTTTTTTACCATACGCACGGTTCGCTCTTGGCCTTGGCGCATGAACTCACTCATCGCCACGCCCACGGCCACCGACACATTCAAGCTCTCCATCACTCCCGTGCCCGGGATCTGCAGGGCCATGTCTTGGAGGGACTTGATCATTCCGGAAACCCCTTCCACCTCGGCGCCAAAAACAAAAACCGATTTCTCCCCGAGCCGGGTGCTGTAGAGCGAGGTGGACTCAGCCGCGGCCGAGAACGTATAGACCTGAAAGCCCATGGACTTTAAACGATCAAAAAATGTTTCAGCCTCTTCGACAAGCACGAGCGAAACGTGTTCGGCAGCACCCTCCGCGGTGCGAATCGCCGAGGGCGAGAGGCGCGGGAGCTCGGATTCGAGGCCCGCCACGTAGGGCACGCCAAAGTGCGCGGCCGTGCGCAGGATGGCGCCGAGATTGTGCGGATTGGAAACACCGTCGAGGTAGAGCAGGAGAGTGCGTCCGCTGCCGAGCTCACGGAAGAGGTCTTTGCCGCGGATCGGGCGCCTGGCCTTGGCCACCATGCAGATGCCCTGGTGGTGCACGGTATCGGTGAGGCGCTCGAGGTCACCCTCGTCCACGAGATGGTAGGCTTTTCGCTGCTTGGCGCAGAAGCTGAGGAGTTCGGAGAATTGCTCGGCCAGCTCACGCAGTACGTAGACGCGGATCACGTCTTTTGGGCGGGTGTTCCAGAGGGCCAGGCAGGCGTTGAAGCCGTGGAAGCGTAATTCATCTTTATTTAGGTGCGGGCGTTCTGTGTTTTTCACGCGCGTTTTCCTTGGCTAGCCACGGCGGCGGCGGCGGCTTCGGCCTTGGCCTGGTCTCCAAGGTAGTAGCGGCGCAAGGGTTTTAGTTTCTCGTCGAGCTCGTACACCATGGGAATGCCGGTCGGGATATTGAGGCCCATGATTTCCTCTTCGCTCATCTGGTCGAGGTGTTTGACAAGGGCGCGCAGGCTATTGCCATGAGCCGCGATCAGGACTTTTTTTCCGGATTGCACTATGGGTGCGATGATTTCATTCCAGTAGGGTAGCATACGGGCCACGGTGTGCTTGAGGGCTTCCCCGGCAGGAAGCTGTTTCACGCCCTGGTAGCGCGGATCATGGCTCGGATGGCGCTCGTCAGATTCCTCGAGAAGGGGCGGGAGCACCTCATAGCTGCGCCTCCAGATATGCACTTGTTCTTCGCCGTATTTGGCCGCGGTCTCCGCCTTATTGAGCCCTTGGAGCGCGCCATAGTGCCGCTCATTGAGGCGCCAGTCTTTCTCCACCGGCACCCAGAGGAGGTCGAGTTCATCCTGGATGATCGAGAGCGTGCGGATCGCCCGTTTGAGCACCGAGGTGTAGGCGAAATTGAAGCTTAGGCCCGCGCTGCGGATCATCTGGGCTGCCTCTTTCGCTTCTTGGCGGCCCTTTTCGGTGAGGTCAACGTCCGTCCAGCCGGTAAATCTATTTTCTTTATTCCAGAGGCTTTCGCCATGTCTCACGAGAATGAGTTTGTGCATTTATTTCTCCAAGGAAGCAAAGGTGCGTAGGATGAGACCGCAGGCTTCGCGCATTTGGCTTTCGTTGATCACGAGGGGCGGAGCCAGACGGATGATATGATCGTGCGTGGGTTTAGCGAGTAGGCCATTTTCTTTGAGTTTGAGGCAGACGTCCCAGGCCTTGATTGGGCCTTTGGGGTCGATCACGATGGCGTTCATCAGGCCCTTGCCGCGCACTTCGGCCACGCAGGCGTGCGCGAGTTTTTTCATTTCTTCGCGGAAGAGCTTGCCAAGGCGTTCGGCATTTTCCGGAAGTTTTTCGTCCCTGAGCACCTCGAGCGCCGCCGTGGCCACCACACAGGCGAGGGGGTTGCCCCCATAGGTGGAGCCATGCTCTCCGGGCTTGATGTTGAGCATGATTTCGTCGTCACAAAGCACAGCCGAGACGGGGAATACACCGCCGGAGAGGGCTTTGCCGAGAATCACGATATCGGGGCGCACGCCCTCGTGGTCGCAAGCGAGGAGCTTGCCGGTGCGGCCGAGGCCAGTTTGCACTTCATCGGCGATAAACAAAACCTTATGCTGGGCGCAAATCTCTTTGGCGCGCTTGAGGTAGCCTTCGCTCGGGATCACCACTCCGGCCTCACCCTGGATGGGCTCCACCATGAAGGCCGCCACGGTTTTGTCTTGGCAGGCGCGCTCGAGGGCGGCGAGGTCGTTGTAGTCGATCAGCTCATAGCCGGGCATATAAGGGCCAAAGCCGGCATAGGAGGAGGGATCGGTGGAGGAGGAAATGGCGGCCAGGGTGCGCCCCCAGAAATTCCCTTTGGCGAAAATGACTTTGGCTTGTTTGTCGGGAATGCCTTTTTTCACATAGCCCCAGCGGCGCGCGAGCTTGATGGCGGTTTCACCGCCCTCGACGCCGGTATTCATCGGCAGCACACGCTGGTAGCCAAAATATTCGGTGATGAATTTGGTAAATGGACCTAGTTTATCATTGTAAAACGCGCGCGAGGTGAGGGTGAGTTGGCCGGCCTGTTCTTGGAGCGCACGCACGATGCGCGGGTGGCAGTGGCCTTGGTTCACGGCCGAGTAGGCGGCGAGAAAATCGTAGTAGCGCTGGCCTTCGGTGTCCCACACAAACACACCTTCGCCCTTTTGCAAAACTACGGGCAGGGGATGGTAGTTGTGCGCACCATATTTGTCTTCCAGCGCCATCGCCTGGGCCGAGCTGATCTGCATAGGGGATTCTCCTAGGCCCAAAGTCTACCTTAGATGCGTGGTGTAAATCTATGTGATTTCCGCTTCGTCAAACTCGTCGAGCAGGATACGGGCCGGGGCTTTGGCGTCAAAATAGGCAAGCACCTTGTCTTGCACATTCTTGGCTTGTTCATGATTGGCGGCGCAGAGGGCGAGCACTAGGGCGCCACGCTCGGGATTTTCCACGAGGAATTCTTCCACGGGCAAACAGGAAATATTGAATTCCTTGCGCGCTTCTTTGGCGAGCGAGCGCAGCGTGCGGGTCTTGAAATCTTCGTCTTCATTGTTGAAGAATTCGAAAACGATTTTGCCCAAGATCACCACGGGACGATCCGGCGAGCGGCGTTTAGTCATTTTCCTGACGAGCCGCAATTTTTTTGCGCGCGCTCACGATGCGGATGACTTCGGCGGCCGTCTCCTCGAGGGCCTTTCCCGATACGTCAAAGATGGGCCATTTGCGATTCTGACGGAAGATGTCCGTGGCGTATTCGATGTCGGCCACCACGTGCTCCATGCTGGCGTAGCTCTCGTTGGTGTGGTCGCGCGGGTCCTTGCCGAGACGATCGAGCCGGGCCTTGCGAATGGTGTGCAGGACTTCGGCCTGGATCGTGAGGCAGATGATTTTGTTTGGGTCCACCTTGCTTACTTCCGCCGGCATGGGAATGCCGCGTACGATAGGTATATTGCAAACCTTATAGCCCTGCATCGAGAGGTACATCGAGAGCGGGGTCTTGGAGGTGCGAGAGATTCCGAGAATCACGATATCGGCTTCTTTCAGGCCCTCGAGCATTTTGCCGTCGTCATGCTGGATGGTGTATTCCATGGCAGCAATGCGCTTGAAATATTGTTCGTTCACGCTATGCGTGAGGCCGGGCTGCGAGATGGGCTGCGACTCAAAAAAGGCGGCCAGGGAATTGAGGAGAGGTCCAAGTAGGTCGATGGCCGGCACACCATAGCGCAAGGCCATTTCCTGGGTGAAGGTGCGCAGCTCCGCCGACACGAGGGTGTACACCACAAGATCATGCCGGGGCACCGCATCTTGGAAGATCGCGTCGATCTGCACTTGGGTGCGGATGTTTTTGTAACGAGTGTAGGAAATTTCTCGTTCGGAGAACTGTACTACAGCCGCCTTAGCCATCATGGCGGCCGTCTCGCCGGTGCCATCGGAGATGATGATGATCTTGATTTCTCTATCTTCCATGGCTGGCATCATAAGCCAGAAAAGCCGAGCGCGCTAGGTGGGATTTGCTAGGGCGTGGAGGATGTGTGGCAAAAAATCGGGGGCAATCCACTCCACGTCTTTTTCCCCGCGGAACCAAGTGAGCTGGGATTTCACTAGCTTCATCGTGGCCCGCGCGATCTCGGGAGCAAGGCCTTCGCGGGAGATCGCTCCCTCGAGATAGGCGAGGCATTCTTTATAGCCCACGCTTTGCATGGGTTTTGCGGAAGATGGAACACCTGTCTGCAACAGGCCCTGGACTTCCTCCACGAGGCCGTGGTCGAGCATGGTTTGGGTACGAGCTTCCACGCGTTTTTGCAAATCTTCTTTCTCCCAACGCAGGCAAAAATATCTGGCGCCTGGAAAACGCGGGGGCGCGGCGCGGGCGGCGCGATTGAGCTCACTCCAGGGGCGGCCACTGAGCTCCATTGCCTGCAGGCCGCGTAGGATGCGGTAGTGGTCGTTCGCGTGGATGACGGGAGCGGAGCCTGGATCCTTTTGCAGCAGCTCCTGGTGCAAGGACTGCCAGCCCTCGGCGGCGGCGCGGGCTTCGAGTTTTTTGCGGACCTGCAGCGCGCGCGCGGGATCTTCCTCCTCGTCGGAGGCCATGCCTTTCAGGAGAGCGCGGAGGTAGAAGCCGGTGCCGCCCACGAGAATGGGAGTGTGGTTTTTATTTAGGAGAGCTTGGGTGAGCGGCAGCGCATGGCGCACAAAATCCCCGGCGGTAAATACTTCCTGTGGATCGGCAAGATCCAGAAGATGGTGCGGGAAGCGCGCCTGGTCTTCGGCGCTGGGCTTGGCGGCGCCGATCGTGAAGCCCCTATAGACGGTGATGGAATCGGCGCAGAGGATCTCGGGTTTGTGGCCTTGCTGCGCGAGCTGGGCGGCGAGCTCCAGGGCTAGTTTGCTTTTCCCACTGGCCGTGGGGCCGGCGATCACGAGCAGGGGCATCAGTTGATTCTCTTGAAGAGGCGCTCGATCTCGGGCCAGCGCAGGCGCACGGTGGTGGGGCGTCCATGCGGGCAGTGGCCGGAAAAATCGGTCTGCGACATCTGCGCGAGCAGGGCCTGGGCCTCGATGGCCGAG
>JAKFYM010000384.1 GCA_021730855.1 Bdellovibrionales bacterium | reverse complement strand
CTCTCTCTCTCTCTCTCTTCTCCTATCTCCCTTTTTCCCTTTTTCTTTCTCTTTCGCTTGCGCCAACTGCATGCTGCTCACACAAAGAATAATGGCGATCCAAGTCTTCATAGGGGTCCCCTTCTATCAGCCCTTGAGGGCCTTCATTACATTGTCAATCTGCATGGTCAGGGAAGCATCCACCACTCCGTACTTTGTCTCGATCTTGCAGCCGCCGGTGGTGATCTCCGGGCTGGATTCGATCGTGGTGTGGTTCAGCTTGCCAAACTCTTTCTCTAAAACTTGTTTTAAGTTCTCCACATTGGCGATGTCCGCTTCCGAAAGAGAGATCTTCAAATCGTCCTTGTTGCCGAGCTGCTGGATGAGAGCCACTACCACGCGGCGGATATAATCCTTATCCAGCTCCACTTCTTTCAGCACCACCATGCCGGCCACCTGGGCAATGAGGTCCATCAAAAACACTTCATTGGCCTGGAAGATTTTTTCCTGGAAACTGTCGAACAGCTGGAGAATATGTTCTAGCTTCTCCAGGCGTTCCTTGATCCGGGGCAGTTCGGCCTTATACGCCTCGCCCTTCCCCTCGGTGAGGCCCTTGGTATAACCCTCGACCTCAGCCTTCTCGGCCATCTGTTCCCAGCGCCGCTCGATTTCCTTTTGCACGCGGCTTTCGATGGCTTGGCGATCACGCTCTTCAATCCCCAGGTGAGCGGAGACATTGGAGTCGAGCTGAAAGTGGTCTCCCTTACGGTGGATGGCGGCGTTCGCGGCGGCATCCTGTTTATGCTGGAATTTGGTCTGCTGAAACTCCTGGGCATTGCTTTTTTGGGGGGCGCTCTCGTTGGCCACCAGCTCGCGGTACTCGAACTTCTGAAAAGGTGACGTCATACGAAGGTATCCGCTCCACCACGGTTAATCTGGATCTTGCCTTCGCTCTCAAGCCGCTTGGCAATATTGACGATCTCGCTCTGCGCGGTTTCCACGTCGGAGAGTTTCTGCGGCCCAAGATTTGCCAAGTCTTCCTGCAGGAGCTGGGAAGCACGCGTGGACATGTTCTTGAAGATCTTTTGTTTGATCTCTTCGGGAGCCGTCTTGAGCGCGATGAGCAATTTGTCGTTGGGAACCTCTTTGAGGATCGTCTGCATGCCGCGGTCGTCGAGCATGATGAGATCTTCGAAGACGAACATGAGTTTCTTGATCTCTTCGGCGAGCTCGGGATCCTTCTCTTCCACGCGGGCCATGATATTGGTCTCGGTGGTCTTGTCCATCGTATTGAGCATTTCGGCCACTGGCTCCACTCCGCCCAGAGCGGTGGAGTCGATCGTGCCCACGGTGGCGAGCTCGGATTTGAGCACTTCGTCGAGCTGCGCGATGAGCTCGGGCGAGATGAAATCGATATTCGCCAAACGCATGACCACTTCGGCCTGCAGGGCATCGGGGAGGCGCTTGATCGTGTCGCTTTTGCGGGTGGGATCGAGATGCGCCACGATGAGGGCGATGGTTTGCGGATGTTCGTTGACGAGGAAGTTCGAGAGGGTGCGCGTGTCCACCAGCTCGAGGGCCTCGAGGGTCTTGGCGCCGTCTTGCAAACCCACGTTGCCCAAGATGTTCTTGGCGCGGTCTTCGCCCAAGGTTTCGAGGATAAAGCTTCTGCCTTTGGCGGTGCCGAAAATGAGGGATTCTTCTTCGGAAAGCTCGAAGAAAAAATCTTCTAAAACGCGTTTCACCATGGTCACGGGAGCTTTTTCCACTAGGGACATCGTGCCCAGGAGACGTTTGATGTCATTGTCCTTAAGCTGCCCGAAGATTTTTTTCGAGCACTGCGGCCCGAGCACGTTCATGAGCAAGGCTGCCTTCATGATCCCGTTCAGTTCTTCATATGCTTCTGGAAACGTGCTCATCCTTCACTCCCTCTACGCGGTCTTCGAATCGGGTTTCTCTTTTGGCTTCTCGGCGATCCACTCATGGAGAATCTGGGAAGCCTTATGCGGATTGTCGTTGACCAAGGAAACAACTTTTTCCTTCAACATCTCGCTCTGGACCTTTTCGGGGTCCACCTTTTCCTCGATCTCCGGCAGGATATCCTCGAGCGACTGGGCCACTTGCTTGGACTGCACTTTTTCGAGCTCTTCCAAGGTTTGCGGCAAGAAATCTTCCACCCCATCCACGGTATTTTCGGTAACCCACTTGATGAAGGGGCGTACCACGAAGAGGAAGAAGAGCGAGAAGATCAAACCGATCGCCGCCCACTTGGCGAGATTGGAAATCATGCGGTTGCGATCGGCCACTTGCGCGGCCAGAGTGGCGGCATCGAGATCTTCTTTGAAGAAGGGCAAGCTCTTGACCTCGATCGGAGGATCGCGGCTCTTATCCCAACCCACGGCATTGGCCACGATCGACTGGAACTGAGCAAGCTCCGCCTCGGTGATGGGCTTCGCTGCCGCGGCGCCACCGGCTCCAGGAGTCGGAGCCGCATCCACCATCACGGCCACCGAAAGGCGCTTGAGGATCGCCATTGGTTTTTCTTGGGCGATCATTGTTTTGGGAATTTCGTAATTGATCTCTTCTTTATTGCGTTGGGTGCTATTGCTAGCCATCGGATTGCTAGCAATCTGGTTTTCCGCTCCCGGCGTTTGGGCTTTCACGCCCGGCTGTCCCATCGGGAGAGGCCGGTTGCCCTGCATATTGTCGTTGTCTTTGCTCACCGTGCGGATCGCGCTGTTTTCCCCGTCCACCAAGGTCTGGGTCTTGGTCTCACGGCTAAAGTCAAAGTCGGCATTGACCTTGGCGATCACCCGTCCCTCGCCCACCACGGTGCTTAGGAGCGATTGCACCTTGGATTCCATCTTCTGCTCGAACTTCCGTTGGTAGTCCATCGAGGCCGCCGCAAAAGCTGCCGCAGGATCATCGGAATTCTGCGAAAGCTGCTTGCCCGCATTTGAGATAATGGTGACGGAATTTTGCTCCAGGCCCTTCACGGCCGCCGCCACTAGGCGCTGCATGCCCGTTACGGTTTCCTCGCTAGGATTAAAATTTGGCGCTAGGTCTAGAATCACGGAGGCCGTGGGCTTCTTTTCCTCTTCGAGAAAAGCGCTCTTCTGCGGAATAGCCAGATGCACCCGCGAGCGCTCCACTCCACGAAGGTGGTTGATGGTGCGGATCAGCTCGCCTTCCAGGGCCCGCTGCTCGTTGATTCTTTGCACGGTGCTGGTGGCTCCGAAACTTTGTTTGTCAAAAACCTCGTATCCCACCACTCCGCTTTGCGCGAGGCCGCTGCTGGCAAGCTCAAGGCGCAGGTCATAGACTTTTTCTGGCGGCACCGAGATTGAACGGCCCGTTTCGTCCACCACGAAGGGAATGCGTTTTTCGCGCAGGTAACGGATGATGGAGGTGGAATCCTCGGGCGAGAGGTTGGTCATCAAGTTGGTGTAGTTGGTGCGGCTGGCCCAGTAGAATAGCCCTCCCACGCCCACGAAGAGGCCAAGCACGATCGAAACAAAAACGATCTTCCTTACGGGATTAAGCCCCTGGAAGAAGCCGCCTATGCTTGCTCCGCCTTTAGATAGAAAATCAAACACCTGGAACCCCCATCATTCAAACCTGCATCCTCATGATCTCGCGGTAGGCCTCGATCACTTTGTTGCGCACTTGGGTCAATAAACGAAATTGGATGTCGGCTTTTTCCATCGAAAGCACGGCGCCATGCAGGTCCTTACCTCGGCCGGCCGCCACGTCCTGCAACTTACTATCGGCCACGAGCTGGGCGGTATTGGCTTCCTGGGCTAGGTTCTTTAAAAAGTGCCCGAAGGTGGCGCCGCTTTCGCTGGCTTCGTCGTTGCCTTGCACGCGATTGTCGAGAGCCTCGCGCAGGCGAGTGGCTTCGCTGTTTCCGGTGAGGCGGTTGCCAAAGTCTATGCTGTTGAAGGATGCCATCTATTGCCTACTTCCCTATGTCCAGGGCCTTCATGGCCATCGACTTTGCGGCGTTCGCCGCCGTGATATTGGCTTCATATGCTCTCGAGGCGGAGACCATATTGGCGGTTTCTTCGACGATATTGATATTGGGCATCTCCACATAGCCATCGGCGCGTGCATGGCGGTGCGAGGGATTGTATATAAGGCGAGGCTCACGGGTGTCTTCGGCGATCTCGCTCACCAATACGCCCTGGGCGTTCTCGTCCATTTTGTTTTTCAAAATCTCGCCGAAATGCTCGCGGTCGGCCACGGGTTCAAAAACGGGATCCTTGCGTTTGTAGCCCACGCTCTCGGCGTTCGCGATATTGGAAGAAATAGTGTTCATGCGCGTGGATTGGGCCGAAAGCCCACTAGCGCTAATGCGAAGAGAAGAAAGTAGATCCATTAATGGCCACCTCCATCGGAGATCGAGTATTTCAGCATCGCCAGCTTTTTCCGGACTAAGTCGGCCGCGGCATTATAGAGAAGCTGGTTCTCGGAGAGAGCCGACATCTCGGATTCACGGTCCACGGTATTTCCGTCCTCGCGAACCACATCATTGATCTGGTTATAGATCTCCGCGCGCACATCCTGCACGGCTCCTTCGTCCATCGTGAGCGCCTTTGCTAGGGCGCCTTCAAAATCGAGTTGTTTGGCTTGGTACCCAGGAGTGTCGGCATTGGCGATGTTGGAGGCAATCACCGCCTGCTTTTCCGTTCGCATGTCGAGCGACTTGGAAAGCGCCTCGAATGTGCGGTCAAAGACTTTAATGCTCACAAGACCCTCCTTGGTCCTTAGCTTTCTATCCCTCTTGGACAGTAGCCTGCTACTCGTCTATAAGAGCAAACCGCATGCCAGCGGAAATTGCTCTCCCTTAGTTCGTGATCCCTAAACCTGTTGGTGGCAAAGTCCTCAATACCGAAGAGTATTTCGTCTCCCACTCCAAAAGCTCTAATTCTTGTCTCGCTGATTCCACCCACACGCCCTGACCGGAATCCCGCAGCTCCGTCAAGGCCTTGACGGCTTCCTCGCGTTTTTTCAGCGCAATATAACTCATCGCCATATTGTATTTCGCGCGCAGGGCACGCTCGCCCTTGGGAAATTTCTCCAGGGCTTCGCGGTAGGCGAGCAGGGCTTCCTGGTGTTTTTTCTGGAACCAAAGGGCGTCCGCACCGGCGTAGGCCAATCGTTCATTCGCCTGTTTCAGGCGGCTGCTCGCGCGGGCCACATCTTTTTCCATGCGGGGAAAATCCCGCTCGCTGAGGTCGCGGTCCAAAAGAATTTCGACCAGCTCCAGCACCTGCTCTTCCGGCAGCACTGTCTTGGCCTGAAACGCCTTCTCGGCGGCGGTCTGGGCTTCGCGCTTGCGGCCCAACCGAAATTCGGCGAGCGCCCGCATATAGGCCGAGGCATCATCGTTGGGTAGGAACTCCAGCGTCTCGGCATAGTTGCCTTTGGCAAAGCTGTTTTTCGCTTTCTCCATGGAAATCTCGCGTCGCGTTTCTTCACTGGCGATATGGCGCCCCTTGGCCAGAGCGGAGTATTTTTCCATCATCTGGTTGCTGGTAGAAAAGAGGCCCATGCCACGAAATGTCTCGGCCGCCGCACGGAAGGTGTCGGCTCCGTATTGGTCAAGCCATTTGCGCTCCCGGTTATAGAGCTCGAGGGCATTGGCGTATTTTTTCGCCTTATTA
>JAKFYM010000392.1:4707-5647 GCA_021730855.1 Bdellovibrionales bacterium | reverse complement strand
GGTTAAGTTGATTTTGCCTTCGTTGATGTCGTTTAAAACTTCCGGCACATCCTTCATGGCGCGTACGGCTTGGATTCTTAAGTTCGCTTCGGGTTCGGAATACCCAAGAGAGTTAGTGCAGAAAGCAAAGAGGGAAGTTTCATTCTCCTCTAGGTAGAGCCTACGGCGGTTTACTTCGAATAGGTATTCGAGCACCGCCACGGTGGTTTGTTTTTCCACGCGCACGCATTCTTTGAGTTCGAGGATAAGAGCTTGGTTGGATTTTTGTTTTAGCTGCATAGGTTAAGAGGCCTCCGATAATTAGTTCGGAAGGCACACTATCATGGGTTTCTAGGCATATTTGGAGGGCCCTCAAGAGCCCCAAGAGAAGAGCAAAAAAGAAATGGCATCCCCCTCACGTTTATTCCCGCGAGCGCATTCCCTCGAGCAAAGGCTTTCGTGTAGACGCCCGTAAAATCGAACTCTCCCAAAAGAGGTGCAGAACGCACCTTCCCCCGAGAAACCCCTGTCAAATAAAATTTTGCGAAGAAAGAAAATACAATAATATATATTTATATCACTCGGTAGAGTTTCTATACCACCCGCTGCGCACCACGAAGCGGCGCGCCAGAGAAACAATTCTGAACTCTGCACCTTCCCCCGCATCACCCACTGCGCACCACGAGGCAGAACAGCGATTCCTTTGGCATTGACGGGAATAGAAGAACGGCTTTAGCGACAGCCCTTATTTTTCTAGATTGGCATCAGTTTGAGATGGAAGACCCCGGCGAAGAACTTTATAGTGCCATGATCTGTTTTGCGGAAAAACAAATTGATAAGGCCGAGCTCGCGAAGCCGCATTCAGGGCAAAACGGAATAGAATAAGTCATGGCGAAAGATGATTCCAAGCTGTCAAAGCCACCAGCAAGTGAAATGTGTCCACCCGGTTATCATGTCGTTC
>JAKFYM010000392.1:0-4697 GCA_021730855.1 Bdellovibrionales bacterium | reverse complement strand
TTGGACCGAGTAAAAAAGGCGTCCTAGTGCCGCGCCCGGATATCATGTCGTCCTGGGACACGAACGTATTTGCCGGTCGGGAACAAAAACGTGGGTCGATGCCCATATTCGCAAAAATCGAGGAAAAATTCGCCCAGGCCTTTTGAAAGAGAATATTCATTTTCTCTACTGGAATTCAAAAAAGAAATATCCGACCATGCCGGCGATCGAAGATTATGAAACAGAATCGGGCTACGATGCTCCTATTCAATTTTGGCTCGACTACTGGAAAGAACAAGGAGTGAAGTTTCCAGCGGATTTGGATCCTTTGATGATAAAGGCATTGATATCCGTTGAATCTAGCTTTGATCCAAAAGCTCGTTCCAAAGACAAAAAAAGCACAGCTTCCGGACTGATGCAGGTCACTGACCAGATGGTTAGGGTCCTAGGCGGATTTCCAAATAAAAAATGTTACATTGAGGCAAGGCGGAATCTGATTCACGTCAACTACGAAGACAAGCTAGATCCCCTGGTCAATATTGCTCTTGGCGTTCGTCTCCTTGGGCATAAACACTCTCAGGCGCCAAAAAAGTATGGTGACGGAGCACGAGCCTCTCTCATTGGTTACCATCAATGGAATTTCAAAGGGGAAGTCTATGCCGACGAGGTGCTTAAGCGATATCGCAATGCAAAGAGGCCTAAATGAAACGAGAGACAAAGGTAATTTTTCTGGTGAGCCTTATTGGCTTGATAGTTTCAGCAACGAGCTTTGGAAAAAGCTTGAATCCACCCACAAAAATTTCCGATATTGAAAAATGGATTGGGAAATATCCATCCGATAAAGTGAACAATGTCGAAATTTTTGAAATGACCTCTTTTCGGAGCCATTTACGGAAAATATTGGGAGAGGCTAAATTTAAAGAGCTGGACCGAATAAAAAACAGAGGCCCCCACACTCCTGTTGAATCAGACCAAGAGGTTGTTCACTTCACTGTCTGCCAAAAGCATAAATGCGGACATACCTTCTTTTTCTTGATGAAAGCCAAAAGCGAACAGATTTTTGTTTGCGAAAGAGAAGTGGACTTAGATCTGAAGCCCGCAGCTGATCGTTCTCAAGGAAAGTGGCGGGTCACATGGTATGGTGAGAAAGGGAAAGTTACTCAGCCGGAGTCTCATTGCAAATTTTACGATGAGAAAACCAAAGACGTTGATTGGGGCAAAACCTTTTCGCTAATCCCGATTCAAATACAATAACGACGCTTTAATCTGGCGCTATTCCAGGATACCAGTAAAGGAATTCTCCCCAAGCGCTCCTGGAGTCTTCGCTTCTTTTGATTTACCCACTGCGCACCACGAAGCTGGGCGTCACCATCATAACTAAAGTTCTATATTTTCGAGAAGTCGACTCAATCTCGCCGACAATCGTTCGACTAGAAATCAACACATTCTTAGCCACAGGCCCGAGTAGGTGACTAGTGTCATATGGCCGCCCTAAATTTAGAAGCCACGAGGAACGGTGGACCTACTGACCGGGAACGCAGCGGACAGCAAGATCGTAGAAGTGGCGTTTGCCGTTTGTGACGCGGGTATCGAGATCGACAACAAAGCCGTGGTCACCTTCAAAAGCCACACCGAGGAAGGGATATTGAGGATTGACCGATGAAGACCAAAACCAGTAGTTGCCCAAGTCACCGGAAGGGCGGGTGTAATTTCTATTGCTAATACAAAAATGGTCGTACTTTCCATCGGGAGTTACACCTGATTCATTCCTGAATCCGCGAATCAAGTGGTCGTCGTATGTACACTCAATCGACTTCCTAATCTCGAGCCCCGCTGCCTGGTTTAATTCTACTAATTTACGGATGGCAGGTAAATGCATCCCATGCTTGGCACAGGCCTTAATGGCATCTGCTTGGTTCATTCCGAGTAGTTCTCCATTGTCGCCCCTCAAAAGGCCATCTTTATCCACAGTGTCCGCGCGGGCTCCGGCGCTTGCTACGAAAATACTCACGGCTAACATCAATAGGTATCTGTGTTTCATGGGGTACCTCTTTTCTTTTCTGAGGGGCGAATATAGCAGGTTGGAATTAATTTTCACCCGTAATGAATCTGATAGTCGTGCCAAAAAATCGGCAGTTCACCAATCAGGAATCCAATAACACCGCCCCACCTCTACGTACAGGAAAGCACTGAATCCTTGCACTGTACAGTTAGGACGGCTGTGCGCCCAAGCGCTCCTGGAGCCTTTGCTTCACCCAATCCACCCACTGCGCACCACGAAGCAAAGCGTCACGCCCCAATCTCTCCGCACCACTGCCAGCCGCACCCGCAACGGCCACCAGCCATCCGCCCCTCCGCAAACCGCGCTCCGCTTTCCGCATTCACGCTCGCGCTCCGCGCTCACTCCGCCCCGCGCCCGGCCCGCGATCCTCGCTCCACCCCGCTCGCGCTCCCGCGCTTGCTCAGATCTTCGCCTGGCCCACCAACCCGGCCTCGTCCCGCTCGCGCTCCCGCGCTCACTCAGTTCCCGCCCTGGTACCTCTCCACCACCTGCTCGATCGCGCCAAAGATACTCGCGCCCTTCTCATCCAGCATCTCAATCTTCACCCGATCCCCGAAGCGCATAAATGGCGTGCTCGGCTTGCCCTGCTCGATTGTCTCAATCATCCGCTTCTCCGCCAGGCAGGAGGAGCCCACGGCGCGGTCGCGGTTGGAGATGGTGCCGGAGCCCACAATGGTGCCGGCACAGAGGTGGCGTGTCTTCGCGGCATGGGCTACGAGTTGGCCGAAGTCGAATTGCATGTCCACTCCGGCATTGGGCTGGCCAAAGAGATCTCCGTTGTAGAATGTGCGCAGGGGCAGGTGCACCTTGCCCTCGCGCCAGGCGGGGCCGAGTTCATCGGGGGTCACGGCCGCGGGGGAGAAGGCGCTGGCCGGTTTGCTCACGAAAAAACCAAAGCCCTTGGCGAGCTCTGCCGGAATTAAATTGCGCAGGCTCACATCGTTCACGAGCAAAATAAATTTTATGTGTTCGAGCGCTCGCCCTGCGCTCACGCCCATTGGCACGTCGTCGGTGATCACGGCCACTTCGGATTCGAAATCAATGCCGTAGTCTTCGGAAGCGAGGCGAATCGGTTCTAAGGGGGCGAGAAAAGAATCTGAGCAGCCTTGGTACATCAAGGGGTCGCTCAAGAATTCCTGGGGCATCTCCGCTCCGCGCGCGCGGCGCACGAGCTCGACATGGTTCAAGTAGGCCGAGCCGTCCACCCACTGGTAGGCGCGGGGCAGGGGCGAGGCGAGGGTGTCCCTCTCCAAACGAAAAGCATCGCTCCGGCGGCCCTGGGCCAGTTCATCCGCCACCTTTTGCAAGCGGGGCGCCACTTCTTTCCAGCGGTCGAGGGCCTCCTGGAAGGTGCGGGCGATTTCCGTTACTTTCACTCCGCTTTGGAGCGCCTTGTCGACCACGAGGAGTTCGCCGTCTCGGCCTTTTTTTAAGGAAGCTAGTTTCATATATTTCTCCTAGACTGGAAGCGGCCCGCCTCGGCAGGGGCTGTCATTGCGCGGGTCATCTTACTGTTAGTTTTTCCTGAATGCGCGCTTTTTCTTGGCAGGCCCCGCTCTTTGGAGAGATAAGAACCGCTAAGGGGGATCCATGCATTTACTCATTCTACCTATTACTCTACTCACCATCCAAGCCCAGGCCCTAGAAGTCCCGGGCTTCGAGCTCGTCTACACCGCGCCCACAGAAACCACGCTTCAGGCTGCCGACCTGCGCGGCCCCGTGGAAGTGTGGACGGAGATGATCAATAGCGCCAAAAAAACCATCGACCTTGGCCAGATGTACGCGAGTGGCAAAAAGGGCGAGCCCCTCGACCAAGTGATCGAAAGCCTCGAAGCGGCCACTAAGCGGGGCGTGAAGGTGCGTTTTCTCTTGGAGGACAAAATGCAGCGCGCCTCCGTGCCGGAAACCATCGAGCGCCTCAAAAGCATCAAAGGCCTCGAGCTGCGCATCTTGAAATTTGGCGACATCTCCAACGATGGCATCATTCACGCGAAGTATATGGTGGTGGACGGGAAGACCGCCTATGTGGGCAGCCAGAATTTCGATTGGCGCGCCCTCAAGCACATCCATGAAACTGGTTTACGCATCTCCAAGCCCAAAATCGTGCAGCAGCTGCAGGCGATCTTCAACCAGGATTGGAATGCCTACGCCACCCTCGCCAAGGGCCAGAAGGTGCGTCCGCTCAATCGCCAGCTTGTGCTGGCCAATGAGAAAGAAGGCTCCTATCTTGTGGCTAGTCCCAATGCCTTCAACCCCAAAGGAGTGGGAGATTCCGAGGCCGAGCTTCCCCGCCTCTTGAAACAAGCCAAGGACGAAGTGCGGATTCAATTGCTCGACTACTACCCGCTCCGCCGCGACAAATCTTTTTATCCCCTGATCGACAACGCCATCCGCGAGGCCCAGGCCCGCAAGGTGAAGGTCAAACTGATGGTCTCGCACTGGAATCTCGACAAGCCTGGCGTGGATTACCTCAAAAGCCTCTCGCTCCTACCTGGCGTGGAGGTGAAAGTGGTCACCATTCCCGTGGCCAAAGAGGGAAAAATTCCTTTTGCGCGCGTGAATCACTCGAAGATCATGACGATTGATAATAAGATTGCGTGGGTGGGAACCAGCAATTGGTCGGGCGGGTATTTGGACAACTCGCGCAACCTGGAAG
>JAKFYM010000013.1 GCA_021730855.1 Bdellovibrionales bacterium | reverse complement strand
GACAGCTTTTCTATCCCATGCTTTTCTTGCGGCCCTGGAGCAAAGCGGCTGTGTGTCGCCCCAAACGGGTTGGCAACCGCATTTTTTCTCCGTCTACGCAAACAATCAGCTCGTGGGGGCCTTGCCTCTCTACCTGAAAAATCATTCCTACGGAGAATTTGTCTTCGATCATCCGTGGGCGGATGCCTACCAGCGCCACGGCCTGCGCTACTATCCTAAGCTTGTTTCCTCGGTGCCCTTTACCCCCGTTCAGGGCGCACGGATTTTGTCGAAGGATCCTCAGGTGCGAGCACTCCTGCTATCCGCTGCGCTCGAACTTGCTCGTGATCTTGGGCTATCCAGCCTGCACATTTTGTTTCCTGGAGAAAAGGAAGCAAAAGAGCTGGAAGGGCAAGGCATGCTGCTGCGGCAGGGAGTGCAGTTCCATTGGAAAAATGCGGGCTATGAGAATTTTGCTGCCTACTTGGCGAGCTTGAAGCGCGACAAACGCAAAAAAATTCAACAAGAGCGCCGGCGCGTGCGCGACGCGGGCATTGTGTTTCGGCATCTCACGCAAGAAATCCCCGAAGCAGACTGGGATTTCTTTTACGAATGTTATTGCCACACCCATCACCTCTACCAATCGCCGATTCCGCTCAGCCGCGCTTTTTTTGCGCAAATCGCGCAAACCATGCCCCAGCATTTGTTGCTGGTCATGGCTTATCGAGAGGGGCGGCCCATCGCCTGTGCCCTCAATTTTTTTGACGCCACCACGCTGTATGGGCGCTCCTGGGGCGCCTTGGAGCAGCACCCGGCCTTGCACTTTGAGGCCTGTTACTACCAGGCCATAGAGTTTTGTTTGACCCGTAAAATCAGCCTTTTTGAGGGCGGGGCCCAGGGCGAGCATAAATTGGCACGGGGGTTCCTTCCCCATGCCACTTGGTCGGCCCACTGGCTGGCGCATCCGGAGTTTGCGCGAGCGGTGGAGGGTTTTTTGCGCGCGGAAACCAACGGCATGGAGGAATACGTGCGGCATTTGGGCAGTCCGTTTAAAGGCTAAGTCATAGTGTTTCTTCGCTACTGTACTAAATAAAATTCACCATAGCTGCCATAGTACCGCACTACCTTTTCTAGCTGACTAAGTTGGAGCATAACCTACGGGTGGAGAAGCCAATTATAGTTGTGGTGGAGGACGATCACTTTATTCGTGAGGTGTTTACGGACGTATTAGAAGGCGAAGGTTATTTGGTGCAGGCCTACGCAAACGGAAAAGAAGCGATGGAGGGATTGAAGCGAGAAAGTCATCCCTCTCTCATCTTGCTCGACTGGATGATGCCGATCATGAGTGGGGGCGAGTTCCTGCAAGCGAAGGGGCAGGAGCAGGGAGAAAAAAAGGTGCCCGTGGTGGTGGTTTCGGCGGTGGCTTCGGATTTGCGACGCCTTCCGGAAGTGCGTGCGTATGTGCGTAAGCCGGTGGACCTGGATCAGCTTCTAAATACCGTGCGCACCATTTGTGACGAAAATGTGGCCTAGTTTAGGAGGCATTACTTTTTCCAAACCGTGCACGTCTTGCTCCCCGCTAAGGACGGTAGGGCCGGCGCTCCCGCAGGTTTCTTGCATGGGAGAGAAGAGAATCACCGGGATTTTTTCTAAAGCCAGAGGAAAGTGATCTTCCAGAAAGTGGAGGATCTGGGCGCCGTCAAAATCCGCACGTTTTGCAAGCAGCAGAAGATCAGGCCAGCACTGCGGCCCCGCCTTGAAGATGCGTTGAGCGGATTGGGGATCAGCGGCTAGGCTCACGACATAACCTGCAGCCTGGAATAAGTCAGATAGACGAGACCCATCGGCGCGATCCACCACCAAAAGTTTTTTTTGCATGGCGGTTTTCCTTCCCTAAGTTTCAGCAAACTACTTCTGCGAGGGAAAGGGAATACTTGTCGCACTTAGAGCGGCCTCAGCTGCGATAACGCTGGTCCAATGCCTGAAGAATTTTTGCCTCATAGAGCTGCTCTAAAGCCTGGTTCACTTCCGGGAGTAAAGAATGCTCAGAAACTCCCACCCCTGTGTGCCCGCCAAAAGCGTAGGGCCCTTCGACCATCTGTAAAGATGCGGCAATGTCCTCCACATAGTGTGGATGGGCAAAGAGCGCATCAATTCTTCCCTCCTCGAGCGCAAGTCGTTCCTCGTGGCGGAAGTTATAGGCGATCACCCGAAAGCGCTTCTGAAAGAGAATCGGCACGCAATGCTGGTGTAAGGAGCCATTGGTCACTCCCAGAATAGGTCGCTTTTTTTGTGCGAAGATCGCGGCCTTTTCTTTTTTCACAAAGATGGCGCCCTCGGGCTTTCCGCGAAATAGATAGGGCTCAGAAAACTCCACGCCGGGATGACGGCCCATGGTTTTTGTCAGGGAGGCCACGGCGAGGTGGAGGCTGCCCTCTTGGAGGCCTTGGGCGATCTGGCGTGAGGGGAGGAATTTCAGGTCGAAACGTTTGCGCAGCTGGGCGCTTAACTGAAGGGCCACTTCTATATGGTGAGAAATGCCGGGCGGAATGCTTTTTTCCCAGAAACGTTTCCAGTGCAGGGGGCTGCGGGAGGGAAGGTTGAGGTCTGTGAGCACTCCCACGGAGCAGGAGGAAATGCCGGAATCTTCCACGAGCCGATAAAAGGTGGCGGGCGAAACTCCTAGCCGCCTTTGGATCACCTCGCGGGAAAGCGCGGGATTCAAATACAGTTCCAGGAACTTTTGTTCGCGCTCTCCTCTCGGGCTGGGCCAGTTTTTTGCCATGCCCTTCATTCTCCTCACCTCGAAGGCTTGGTTTCAAGAAGGAAGTGCTCAGATGACACTGTGTTGCATGAGATTTGCTCTCAATTCCTTGTGAGTGAGGACGGCTCAGGAAAAACTTTCTCCGGGGGGGATTTATGTTTGTGTACCTCATTGGTTGTTTTTTGGGCTGGCAGGCGCATGCCTATTCGGTGCTCGAGCTGCAGGAGCTCGTGAACAAGAACGCGGTGACCTCCGTGGAGGAGCTGCTTCCGCTTCTTCCGGATGATCTGCGTCGGAATTTTACTCTGCAGCACACTTCTTCGGGACTACAGGAGGCGAGTTACGAATTTCCTCGAATTTTTCTCTTTGGGATTGCCGGCGATTTTATTCTTACTTTCAATGGGCATCCCAGCCAAGCTGGATTCGATAAACTGGAAATCTTGGAATTCGATACACAGGAAAAGAAATTTCATTTGTATGAGGCCGGCTTTTCTGGCGTGGGCAGGATGGAGGTCACCAAAGATCCAGCAAAGTGCCTTGCATGCCACGGGAATGCGCGTGGGGAGATTCATCCAATTTTCAAAGACTATTCGCTCTGGCCCGGATTTTTTGGGTCTAACCACGATTCTCCCCAGCGGAATCCACAGGAGCTAGCGGCACTAAAAGAGTTTAATCTTGGGCGGGCTGAGCACCCTCGTTACCAACATCTCGTCTATGAGAAGCGGCAGGAGGGGAAGCCGGAGGCGCCATTTTTCCGCGAGTCGCGTTTCAACTATGAATCGATGCCGAACATTCGTCTGATGGACTATCTGCATTGGCTCAATGGAGTGCGCTTGAGCGCCCGCCTGCGAGAGAGCCCGCACTATCGGGCACTGCTTCCCCTACTAGTGTACTTTGCCAATTCGCTCGCCGGATTTTCCAAAGAAGAGTTCAGCCAGGAAGATCCGCTCGTGCAGGCCGTTTTTTCCGAAGCCGAATTTAGGATCTTTCTCGAGGAATTGTATGGGGCTTTTGGAAAAAAACCTGCGGATGGCCAAAACCGCCTGAAAAAGGCCGAGCTCTATGGCTTATTCGGGCTCGACACTTCCGATTTCAGCATGGAGATCGGCCGTGGTTCTGCTTTTGGTTTTCGCCTGGGCCTGCTTACCCGCGACCCCGATTTTGTGAACGGCCATTTGCTGGCCGATTTCCGTTTGGCCTTTCCCAGCTTTCAGGCGCGGTATTCCTTTTTTTCTTTGCGGGAGATGGTTGGTGGCTTGATCCAGACCGATCTGGAAAAAGCCTTTGCCGCCAGGATCGACGGCTATAATTCCTTGGCGGGAATCGAGGAGTATGACGAAAAAGATTTGCTGAGGCTGATCAAGCGGGGTTTTCTTTTTTAGAACTGGCCCCCTTGCCTGTTGTTAAAGGCTTGTAAAGAATCAAATTCTTTAGAGAAATTGGCCTTTGTGCCCGGGTCCCCCGCTGGCTCCCCATCTAAGCCTTCGGAAATCATCGGAAAATTTGGATTTTATCAACAGGCAAGGGGGCCAGTTTTTTTTTGAAACGAGGGCCGTTTTCAAAGGGTTGACTAATTTACTTGTATATTAATGCGCCGTGTCTTATCTTCCCGCCTCCACCACCGATGGGGGACAATCACGTCCACTTTCCATGAGGTTCTGATGAAGAAGTTTTCTTTTGTCGTTTTACTGGCCCTTTGTTTTTCGACCCATGGCTTTGCCCAAGGTGCCGCTCCAGTTCCGGGAGCCGCCTTCCCTAAGGCTACCGAAGCCCTCCATACTTTTGTCGCGCAGGGAGCAAACGTTGCCATGTTGCTTACAGACGCCGAAGGGAAGTTTTATCTCTCCAACTGGACAGCGGCAGGATTTCTCGACCTAGTTCACAAAGAAGCGGCCTTTGAAACCAATGAATGCAGCTATCTTGAAGACGTTTCTTTGGTTGGCTGCCGCTTTGAGCATATCGTGAGGAACGCGCAGGGAGCAGCAGTGCCGGCGAAAGTGTACTTCCATTATACGATGCAGATAGAAACAGATGCCGCTGGGCAAATAAGAATTATTGGAGTGAACCAGAATTTAGCTTTTTTCCTCCCGATCGAGTGATGTGGTCCACATCTCTTAGAAGGAAAAAGCTTCTCATTCATCAACGGGCAAGCGTTATATCGAGCGCTTTATAAGCTCAATTTCGAGCCGACTGGTATCATGCAAGCCAAGCTGTCTGATGCGTGGTCAAGCACGCCTTATTTTGTCGAGCATGCGTACAAAGCATTTCCTATCGACAAATCAGGCTTTCCAGAAGCTTCATTCAAGAAAAAAGCAACAACTTGCTCGGCATTCCACCAGTAATAGCCTGATTCATCCATTGCTAACACCACTGAACTTGCTTGACCGCCTATAAGCCCTTTAAGTAAATAGGTATTATTTTCTTGCCGCCACTCGAGCTCGTAGTGGCGCTCGTCAAGGAAATCAGCGTTGCTTGATAGTTGGCACGCGTAATTGGCACGCGGCTCTTGTTGGTGGCTAGACACTGCAAAAGCAGAAGCTGAAAAAACCAAGCCGATGGAGAAAATTGCCCAGTAAAAGTGTCTCATTTGTGATTCCTTTGGTGTCGTGGAGTCGAAAATTTATTTTAATTCCAGATCGGAATAGCACGGCATTTAACGCGATTGCAATAATTTTGATTTCCGTTAGTTATATGCTCTATGCCCGAACTCCCCGAAGTGGAAACCGTGGTGCGCGGTCTGCGCCCCCTAGAAGGAAAAAAACTTCTGGCGTTGGAAATCTTTGACCAGAAGGTTTGGTTCGAATGCGAGCTAGTGCCTAAGGCCTTCGCGGGCCTGCGTCTCCAAGAGGTGAGCCGGCGCGGGAAGTACCTACTCTTTCGCTTTGAAAAAGGTATTTGTTTGCTCCAGCAC
>JAKFYM010000194.1 GCA_021730855.1 Bdellovibrionales bacterium | reverse complement strand
GTAACCCGAGTGGCAGTCGAGGGCGATCGAGGTTTTGGCGGGAAAAACTTCACGGCGCATGAACTCACAGAGCGCCTGTGATTCCACTTCCATCGGGCCACCTTTGGCGCCTCGATACCAGGGCAGGAGGGGCGAGATGCGCTGGCCCCCGAGCAGGAAGGCCCCGGGATTTTCGAGTGGCGAGTTGCGCATGAGGTCTACGCGATTCACATTGCCGCGCCTCAGGAGAAACATGCCCACGGGGTTCACGATCGGCATGAAGACGATGCGCGATTTCTCCAAGAAGGCATGGGTCATCTCATCCCAGCGCAGGAGCTGGGTCATGGTCTCTAGGTAGGAGAGCACCACTTGGGCGCCGATCTTCTCCTGGCCATGCACGCCTCCAATTAAGGCCACCGTGGGAGCCGCCGGATCCTGGGAGCCCATGGCGATAGTATAAATAGGAAAAGTTTGAGAGGAAAATTGCACCGAGGCCAGCTGTTCGATGCGGGCGTGGTCTTTCAGGGCTTCCAGCAAATTCTCTAAGAACACCTGTTCGGGAAAGCTCATGCCAATTTGCTCCTAGTTGCGACAATGAACACCCAAGCAAAGGCCATCAGCACGCTCGAGAGCAAGATGGGAGCAGAGGGCGCTAGGTAATCAAACAAAAATCCGGCCAGGGGCGGGCCAAAGACGCGCGCCAAGGAGCCGGCGCTCTGGTACACGCCCATCACCATGCCCTGGCGGTCTTCGGGAGCGCCACGCGAGGCGAGGCTCGTGAGCGAAGGATTGACGAGGCCGTTTCCCACCGCCAGCCCGAGGAGAAAGAGAATGAACACCGTGGGCGTGGCCGCAGAGGCTGAGCCTACGAGCGTGAAGGCCATCAGCGCGAAGCCGGTGACCGCCAGAGCCACTTCGCCATATTTTTTTGCGAGCCTGCCAATCAGCCCGCCTTGCAGGACAGCACTCACCACGCCCATGCCGGCGAGCAGCCAGCCAGCGTCGCGCGCGCCATAGCCGAAGAGCGCCAGCACATAGAGGCCGAAAATCACCTCGAGCTGGGTGAAGGCTAGGGTGTTGAGGAAAAAAAGCGAGACGGGCACGGCCGTCTGCGGGCGTGCAAAGGCTTCGCGCACGCTGGCGGCCGAGAGTTTACGGCGTGAATCGGGCTGCACGGTGGATTCTTCGAGCACAAAATAAGCAAAGATGAAATTGAAGAGGCCCAGGGCCGCGCCCACTAGGATCGGGAGCGCATATCCATGCACGGAAAGGATGCCGCCGAGGGCGGGGCCAAAAATAAAGCCAAGGCCGAAACCCGCGCCAATGATGCCCATGCCCTTGGCGCGATCTTTGGCGGGAGTCACGTCGGCGATATAGGCCGTGGCGGTGGAGATATTTGCGCCAAAAATTCCGGCCAGCACCCGTGCAAGCAGCAGGATGGCAAAGGTGCCCGCCACGGCGGTGGCCACCATGGCGCAAGCGCCGCCGAGTATGGTCACGAGCAAAACCGGCCGGCGGCCGATGCGGTCGGAAATCGCGCCCCAGACGGGAGAAAAAACAAATTGAGCAATGCTATAGGAAGCCATGAGCCAGCCAAGCTCCACCGCGCTCGCACCAAAAGTTTTGGAGTAGTAGGGAAGAATCGGAATCACAATCCCAAAGGCGAGGAGGTCAAAAAAGACCACAAGAAAAATAATGAACAAGGGGCTGCGAGAACGCATCCTCTACTATGACCATGGGCCTTAGGAGAAATCCAGAAAAAGCCGGTTGCATTGAGGAGGTGAATGACTACACTACGGGCTCGAGGGAGATCTTATGCGTTTGCTTTTTTTATTGCTCTTCTTGCCGCTCTCGGCCGAGGCCCTGCAAGTGGCCGAATCTTCTTTACGTATTGAAGACGAAAAAACCGGAAATCTAGTGCTGGGCTCTGATCACGCCGTGATTGAGGTGGGAGAAATCTACGGCACCGTGCTCTTGCTCTGGGGCAATCTCGATGTCCATGGCGAGGTCAAAGAAGTGGTGGTGCTCTCCGGCCACGTGGTTTTTCACGAGACGGCGAAGCTCACGAAATCCCTCACCGTGATGGGTGGCTCTTTTGAAAGCAAGGCCGGAGCCTCGATGGCGGCCGAGAGTGTGGTCTTCCGCGAGCCCGGTCCCCTTTGGCGCGCCCTGCGCTCGGCCACGGATGTGTGGCGCGAGCACCTAGACTGGGTGGTGCGCGCGGTGTTTGGCCTGATCTCCTGCCTCCTGCTTTGGCTTTTTGGTTGGGCGCTTTTTCGCGGCATGCCTGGCTTTCAGAATGCCCTCGCCATCGGTCGGGACTGGCCCAAGAATTTGGTGGTGGGCGTGCTGGGCAGCCTGCTGGTGCCCGTCTTTTTTGTGCTATTGGTGATCTCGATCCTCGGGATTTTTCTGCTGCCCGTCTATTTTTTCTGCCTATTGCTGGCGGGCGTGCTGGCTCACCTCGCGGCCGCGCTCTGGGCGGGAAACCGCCTCCTGCCGCCCCGACCAGGGGAGAAATTGCGGCCGCTTAGCCTGCTCTTGGGCCTTGGGGCCTTGCATCTTTTGTGGACTGTGGGGGTGTGGTGGGCCTGGCTACCGGCCCTGGCGCTCTGGACGGTGGGTTGGGGCGCATTGCTGCGGGCGATGCGCACCCTCTGGCGGTGAGTTTTTAAATTTCCCGAAAAACGGGCGCCCCTTTGGGGAGCTGGCAATCCCGAAGCAGAAGGTCTTCTCCCTCGGAGGAATACTCCTCCCCCGCGACCGGCTGCAGGTTGTCTGGGTGGTAGGTCTCTCGCCAAACGAGGTCGTCTTGCCCCACGCAGTCTTCCAGCACGGGCGCGCCTTCCGGAAACTCCTCCAGCTCGAGGGCGGCCAGAGCGGAACTAGCCGACAGCAAGGCCAGCACGAGGGTGACAAAAAAGAGGATACGAGGCATCACGGGACTCCGGGGGGGATTGATGCAATGCAATATACAGGAGGAGCCCGTCGCCGCCAAGGCCTTTCTAGGGCAGGGCAAAAAGAGTTTCGGTGTTCTGCCGGGTGATCCGCGCCACCTCTTCGAGCGAAAGGCCCTTGAGCTCGGCCACTTTTTCGGCCACCACCCGGGTATGTGCGGGCTGGTTCTTTTTCCCTCGATGGGGCACGGGGGCGAGGAAGGGCGAGTCTGTTTCCACCAATAAACGTTCCATCGGCACCACGTCTCGCACCACAGCGCGAAGGGATTCGGCCGTCTTGAAGGTGATGATGCCTGAGAACGAGACATAATAGCCAAGGTCCAAAGAAGCCTGGGCGAGGGCAGCCGTGCCCGTAAAACAATGGATCACTCCGGGCGCACGCGCGGGGTGGCGCTTGCGGAATTCGGTGGAATGGGTTTCCAAGAAGCGCAGGGTGTCGGCATCGGCCTCGCGGGTATGCACCACGATCGGCTTGCCGAGCTCGGCGGAGAACTGCATTTGGCTTTCGATGGCCGCAAATTGCAGGGCGTGGGTGGAGTGTTCGTAGAAATAGTCGAGGCCTAGCTCCCCGATGGCCACGCATTTTGGGTGTTGGGCAAGGGCCTGGATGCGGGCAAAGATTTCGGGCGTGAAGTCTTTAGAGTCGTGCGGATGGATGCCGGAGGTGAAAAAAACCTGCGGAAATTTCTCGGCCAGTTCGCGCACCCGCTCGAGCGAATCCGCGGCGGCGGCGATCGCGATCACGCGGGTCACCCCCGCACTGGCGGCGTTGGCGAGGAGCTGTTCGGTGCTCTCGTCATAGTCGTAGTCGAGGTGCGCGTGGCTATCGATCAGCATTACTTTTCTAAGGACTGTAAGAGCGCTTCGAGCTCGGCGGGATGGCGCACTCCAGACATTTTCCGGCCATTGATCACGATCGTGGGCGTGGACTCGAGCTTGATCTGCTCGCCCCAAGCCATTTGCCGTTGCAATTCGGTTTCGGTGGCTGGGGCCTTCATGCAGGCATCGAAGGCGGCTTTGTCGAGCCCCGCCTCTTGCACGATCTGGTCGAGCACGGCGAGCGAGAGATCCGCCTGGCGGTCAAAAATCAGGTCGTGCACGGGCCAAAATTTTTCCTGCTTGCCCGCGCAGAGTGCGGTGCGGGCCGCGCTGCAGGCGAAGGAATGCATGCCGTTCGGGGTGAAGGGATTGCAGCTTCCGTCTAGCGGAAAGTGGTGGAAGGTCAGACGCACCTTATCGGCGTGTTTGAGCAAAAAGGGCTTAAAGAGCTGAGCGGCCATGCGGCAGGCCGGGCATTGGAAATCGGCAAATTCCACGATCTCTAAGATTGGCGTGCCCGATTGCAGCCCCTTTGATTGGGCGCCCCCCAGGCTTTCGGCGGGGAGGAATACCTGCACGGCAGTTTGGTAGTCGGTCAATAGCGAGGCCTCGCTATAGTTCACGGGCTGCCCTTGCAGGCTCTTGGCGGCGCTGCCCACCACGGCAAAGACCACCAAACAAACCATGCCCACTACGAATGAACCCAGGATGCGCTCGCGCTTGAGCTGGAGGTTCTTCTTACGGAAGAGTTCGAGGTTGGCCGCCAGGGCATTGCCCCAGTTCAGGCCGAGCTGTTTCACAAAACAGGGCCAGATCAGGAGATTGACGACCCAAAGTATCGAACATCCTAAGCAAAAACTATTTAGTACATAGCGGGAGATCACGAACATCGTGACCGTGACCAGGATCGCCAGGGTGGAGAGAAAATAGGACACATAAAGAGACTCATAGGCCATCTGGAAGTTGCGCATGCTCCAGAACACTAGGAGGAGAAGCGTGAAATAATAGCCAAGCGCGATCGCGGCGAGGGGCACGCCCAAAACATCCGAATAGTCGGAAACGGCAATGGTGGCGCAGCCGGTGCCGCTATTCATGCCCAGGATCGAGCAGGTCTCGGTGAGACTAGCCTGGCCCGTGGCGAAGCGGATGTGGATCGAGAGCAGCCAGCCTGAAGTGAGGATGCCCACAAGGCAGAGAGCAAGGATGAGCTTGATAAAGGTATTGTCAGTGCGCATGAAATATCTCCGTTTGCGCGACTCTACCATGGACGACGAGCTTGGTCACCCTTCGCGCTGGAGAAACGACAAGATGCGGCGTGCGCCTTCACGATTTTCGCGGTCGCGTCGAAAGGAAGGAAATCTTTCTTTCTCTAGGAAGGTGCAGTGGGAGAGGACATCTAGCTCGAGAGCCTCGTTTTTTGCAGCGGCACGCACTTGCCGGGCATTTTCTCCCGCGAGGTCAAAATAATATTTCCCCGGATTCGCCGCGGGCCGGGCCAGGCCCTGGGCGAGCGCGTGGGGGAAGGCATCGATCACCTCTTGGCCCACCTCAAAGCTGGCAAAGCCGATGCAGGGGCCAAGGGCCGCAAGATATTGCGGTTTGTTTAGGCGTTTCTGGCAAGCTGCAAAAAAAGCTTCCAGCGCCAAGCGGGAAACCTCTTGGGCCGTGCCCCGCCAGCCGGCATGCACGGCGAGCAAGGCTGCGGCCTCGCCCCCGCTCACGGCCACGGCCAAGAGGGGAGCGCAGTCGGCGGAATAGACACCCACGCCCGTGGTCTGGGAAAAAGTGGCCACGGCATCGGCCTCGCGCTCACGCTCTTCGGGCGTCCGCCCAGATTAAATTATTTTTGTGTACTTGCTTGGCCGTGGCCAGGGAGCGCGTGAGCTCCCGGCTGAATTCCAGCGGGGTCTGGAGGGTGGTG